>QMRW01000044.1 GCA_003650785.1 Thermoprotei archaeon
ATCTCTCTAGCATCTCCTAGACTCAGTCCAGCACAGTATCCCGGTATGTAGTTGCAATAGCAGTCTATATGTATATGCCACGGTCTCGTCAACTCGTCTATACAAGTATCTTTAAAGAAGTATCTAGCAGGATAGCTAGGAAAGAGATGTGATAGTTTATAAACTAGACGTCCCATTGGAAGTAGTATTCCATATCTTAAAATCGTGTACATAGATTCTTTACCTATCCTCTTGAGATAGTCTTCGAACTTAATAGTGCCCTTAATCTCCATCCTAGTAAGTTGTCTGTAGAAGACTGGATGGTATACGAGTAAATTACTAATCCCAAATACCCTTACTGCTTCTCTATAACCTCTCTCTACCCTCTCAAAAGGCACACACTCCACTGTAAAGGGGTTTGCACTTATCAGAATACCATCCAGTCCTCTCTCTTTAAGCTCTAGCATCCTCCTTCTAGTAATATCATCATCTACACACCAGAAGCAGTTAGTTTCTACGAAGAGTGAGGGTATCTCGAACTTCTTGACTTCTTCTACAACCCTAAGTAACAAATCGAATCTTAGAAAAGGTTCACCACCGGTCAGATGTAGACCATAATTTAATCCTATAATCCCCTTAATTCCAGAAGGATAGAACTTAGAGAAGTACTTAGAAAGGCCCTTTAGAATTCGCTTTAGCCTATCTAAATCGATCCAATCATTACTCCACTTTGGAGAGCAGGCGTACATACAATGACGACATTCACAGGTACATTTGTATGATAGTATAAGTCCTGCTGAAATAGGCTCCCTTACCTTAAGCACATACACAATCTTAATTAAAGTACTATCCTATATTCCTTCTGGGATTCGAATATTTTGCGTATTATTAGGTCTGATAAGATTGAATTTGTTTCCTGATTCGTAAAATTTAAACGCCTTCAAATAGTACCGTAGGAAGGATCATGGTTGAGGTTATAGTTACGAGAAAGTTTCAGGTTACCATTCCCAAGGAGATTAGAGAGACACTTGAAATAAACGTTGGAGATAGACTAATGATTAAATAGCTGATAGCAAGATAGTCATGGAGCCTATTAGACCCTCCGATGTTCTAAGAAAACTCTCCACAATCACTAATAGATTCCTCGGTGGTCCTGAGAGGATCGATGTAGTGGAATTAATGAGGAGTCTCCTAAAAGGGAGACATGTCTACGTTGATGCTAACTTTTTTCATTTATATGACTTTGAAGTATCCAGATTTCTATAGAGCATGCTATAATATATTAAACCTACTTATATTGAAGGAGTTTAGTTGTTATAAAATCATTGCAAGAAAACTCCCCATTTCAGTAGAGAGATGAATTGAAGTATCAAAATGTTAGACTATGCCCTTCGCTCTCGACCCCTAGTAGTTGTTCCCGATGACCTATTATTAGTAAAGCTTAAACCTGTACTCCACTAAAACCTTTTTGGTGATGCTATGAACCCCGTTCATATATTGGCTAAGCCTGGGGATATTGCTGAGAGAGCTATAGTGGCAGGAGATCCCGCCAGAGTGAAGTATATATCTGAAATGCTTGAAAATCCGAGACTTGTTAATGATAATAGAGGTTTTCTCACATATACTGGGAGTTATGAGGGTGTTGAAGTAACTATAGCTACTCATGGTGTAGGTGCACCATCCTCAGCTATAGTCTTCGAGGAATTGATTATGCTAGGAGCTAAGGTTATAGTGAGACTCGGAACTACAGGGGGAATAATCGAAGACCTGCATATAGGTGATGTAGTAATACCTAGTGGAGCTGCCTATATGCTAGGTGGGACTATAGGAGCCTATGCTGGTGAGCTTGTCTTTATACCCGCAGTACCCGATTTTACTACTCTTTCTCTATTAGTTGAAGAGGCAAGAAGATCAGGATTGAAATTCATAGTAGCTCCTATCGTAAGTAGTGATGCATTCTATGAGGAATCCTCAGAATTCGTAAAAAAGTGGTCAGAAAGAGGCATAGTATCTGTAGAAATGGAATGTGCGACTCTATTTATATTGGGATTAATGAGGAAAGTAAAGACGGGGGCATTACTCATTGTGAGTAATAGTCTAATTCACGAGACAGAGAAGAGACTCCGAACTGCAGAAGAGCTAGAGGAGAGCGTACATAGAGCTGCAGAAGTTGTCCTAAAAGCTATAACAAAAATTCAATTAGATGAATAGATAATACGAGTAATTCACAAAGTATAGATGATCTGCATGGAAAATTAATGTAAATAATAGCTATCACTTCTCTAAGGGAAAAAGCGCTATTTTGAATACGGGTAAGCTATTGGGTGGAATAAGTATAAAAGTGATTTTAAGCTAGAAAATGTTAGTAGTCCTTAGTAAAGTTTCCTATTACTTCATTCTGCATAAAATCAATATAAGAATGAGACTCTTTGTTTATGAAGTAAAGAGGGAAGTTCATGAGAGCTGCGGTACTAATCCGTCCTGGTCAGATCGAGGTGAAGGATATTCAAGATCCTCAAGTGAGTCCAAATGAGGTTCTCATTCGAGTTAGAGCGACAGGAATATGTGGGACTGATATGGCAATTTACGAAGGTAGGCTAAAGGTTGGACTTCCTCATATTCCTGGACATGAATTCTCGGGTGAGATTGCTGAGACTGGAGATGAAGTCACTAATCTTAAGTATGGAGATAGAGTGGTCTCTGAGATAAATATCACATGCGGAAAATGTTGGTTCTGTACTCGTGGGCTAAGAACTCATTGTCTCCATAGAGCTGCAATAGGTATAGACCTTCCCGGCTCATTTGCTGAGTATGTTAAGGTTCCTGCAACTAATGTACATAGAATTCCCGACATCATTAGTTTTGAGGATGCTGTTTTTGTGGAACCATTAGCAGCATGTTTACGGCTAGTAGAACTTTCACCAATCCCTCCTGATGGAACAGTTATAGTACTGGGCCCTGGTCCTATAGGACTACTCTGTCTACAACTAGCAAAGTTACATGGGGCAAATGTTATTGTTATTGGAACCAGATGGTCTAGATTGAACATAGCTAAGATACTTGGAGCCGATGCTGTAGTGAACATCAATGAGGAGGATCCCGTGGCAAGGGTTAAAGAACTCACAGATGGTAGAGGTGGTGATATGGTTATCGAGGCAACCGGTAATCCCCTAGGGTTTGAGTTAGCTCTCAAACTCGTGAGAGCTTGTGGAGTTATTGCTGTAAAGAGTACACATGGACTTCCTGTAAGCTTTGATCTAACAAAAGCAGTTGTTAATGAGGTGAAGATACAAGGATCGAGATGTGGGCCATTCAATCCTGCAATTAGACTATTAGCTACTAAGAGAATAAGGGTAAGTGAACTAGTAACACATACAATACCTCTTGAGCATATAGCCGAGGCTTTCATGCTGATAAAGTCTCGTCAAGCTCTAAAAGTGATACTATATCCATGACTAATTCATTTCAGTTAATGATCGTAGTGAACTGTGTGAGAGCACTACCTTAATATACGATTGTTGGAGACTTTTATGGCATTTCAGAAGGAAATAGAATTCGATCAGCAGAAAAGGCTATATAAGGAGGTTCTCTATCAATTGTTATTAATATTCATGCTTAGATAATGGTAAATAAATGAGGAGAAAAAGTTATTCAATAAATTGAATTCTATCCGTCCAATGTAAACCCCACTTTTTGACCATTGGGTACAGGACAAATCCTAGTACTGGGCTTACTATAGCCGTAACTAATCCATTGTTTATAGTTACCCAGGGTACAAACCAACCCCATATGAACAGTGGTGGTAATCCTATAAATGGCTCTGCTATGTCTAACCACCAGCCTATATAGATAGCGCATAGAAGACTTCCGACGAGTACTCCCCATAGGTAGAACTCAAAAATCGAACGAGCGCTTCTAAAGGTCTGATCTTTCATAAGCTTATACGGTATATACGCTATTAGGAAGTTGCCTATAAAGCCTCCGATACTTCCAACACTGAGGTATCCAGCGAGTGCATCAGCGATAAAGTTTCCAACAGCACATCCAATACACCCTGGAATACCAAATAGAACTCCAAAGAGAGCAGATAGACAATTTGCTGGTCTTATCCATGTGAACCCGGGTATTATTGCAAGTCCACCTGTTGCAGTCAGTCCACCTCCATAGATTGCCGCACAGAGTGCAGCAACTGATACATCTATAGCATCCCATTTTATAATCTGTCTCGTGATTTTACCACCTTTAATTGTATATCCAAGAAGCTCCATGAAGAAGAGGATCGTGATTGGAATCCAGACAAGGGCACCTACGATAAGCCAGAATGTATAGCCAGGACTCAGGAATGCTGCACCCCATATCCAGACCTGAGGACCTGCTTTCCATATCTCTCCAACCTTAGTGAAGAATGTCCATGTACCCCATACACAGAGGCCTATCGCAATTATTGCAATTATTATTGCTAGTGGGATAAAGAATTTAGGATATGTAGGCTTCTCTATCTCTTCACTCTCTGTCATCCTCTCGCCCTCCTAATAGCACTATAGGCTATAATTAAACCTATCATTAGTATTACAACCCCCACAGCGTTGAGCACTAGTCCCGGTCCGCTCCCAATCTTACCATAAAGACCAGTGTGCACTAGGACAAAGTATAGTCCGAAGGTTATTAGCCAACCCACTCCTATGAAGGTTAATAGCAATCCACCTCTTTTCTTTAGTGCTGCCATGAGAATCCCTACTATTAGTACTATAATGCCTATTGCCAGAACAACCTCCCATGCAGGGAAGTACATAGGTATCGTATACTCACATATGCTAGTAGCTTATAAAACTATCCGTTAAGCTTAAATAAACTCCTAGACCTCTAAGGTTGAATGTCCTATGGCCTTTGAGTACGGGCTCTATATTCCCAGAGATACTTTCATCCATAAGCTTGATCCTAGGGCTAAATTAATATGGTTTCTCATGGTATTTATAGCTTCAATTATATGCCAATTCGATGGTAGAATCTCCTTTCCGATATATCTAAGTCTTCTATTAATGGTGGCTCTCTCTAAGCTCCCCTGGAGTCGAATATGGCTAGTCACCATCAATACATTTGTCTTTCTAATCACATGCTTACTACTATGGCCACCATACTATGCCAATCATGGGGTAACACTCTTCAGAGTTCCTATAATTGGTTGGGAGTATACTGATGTGGGCTTATTAGTGGCATTCGGTAAGATGTTTCTCATAGTGAACCCTATCATAGCTATCCTGATAATTTTCTGCACTACAATGCCCTCAGGTCTAGTCTTCTGTATACACTCCCTAAGACTACCGTATAAAGCAGGCTTCATCCTAACAATTGCACTTAGGTTTTTACCTGTAGCGATTAGAGAGACTAGGACAATCATGGAGGCTCAAATGTCCCGAGGACTTGAACTCCAACGAGGTAATATTCTCCAGAGGTTGAGAAATTTTGCTCCTATATTTATCCCATTATTCGTAAGAATGATGAAGGGTGTTGTTGAGTTAAGTGTTAGTCTAGAGAGTAAGTGTTTTGGAGCTAAGAGGAAACGTACATTTGTTCATGAATTCAAATGGGGGAGGAGAGAAACTATTTACATCCTAATATTTGGAGTGTACTACACGATAGTAGTGAGTTTAAGTTTCATCTACTCACCAATAAAATGGGGTTGGTAATGAAAAATCACTATGAGCTCGTAATCAAGAACTGTATGATTCTAACAATGGATGAAAAGAATAGAACTTTCGAACGGGGCTATATAGGAGTAGAAAACGGTATAATAACCTATATAGGATCTGAGAAGGTACGAGGAGAGGAGGAAATAGATGGAAGTGGTAAAGTTGCAATCCCAGGTCTCATAAATTGCCATACACACTCTCCTATGACTCTATTTCGGGGAATAGCCGAAGATCTACCGTTGAAGAAATGGTTGGAAAACACTATCTGGCCTTTAGAAAAGAGATTACGCCCACATCATGTATATTGGGGTGCACTTCTGGCCTGCCTAGAGATGGTTAGGACAGGAACAACATGCTTTAATGATCAATATTTCTTCATGGATGAAGTAGCTAGAGCTGTAGAGAAGATAGGACTTAGAGCTTCTCTCTCCTGGGGACTATTAGAGCTTCATGATCCCGAGAGAGGAGAGAAGGAGCTTAGGAAAGGTGTACAGTTCGCTGAGAAGTACATGAAATATGCTAACGGAAGGATAGTGACTAAACTGGGACCACATGCCGAGTACTCGTGTAGTCTAGAGTTTCTTAAAAGAGTTCGTACTGAAGCTCATCGACTGGGGATAGGTATTCATATGCACTTAGCAGAATCTAAATATTACGTAAGTGAATATATCAAACGCCTAGGTATTCATCCAGTTCTATCACTAGCTAAGATCAATTTCCTCAGTCATGATGTAATTGTGGCTCACTGTATTCATATAGGAGATGAAGAAATCTCTACTCTAACACGCTATGGGGTAAAAGTAGCTTATAATCCTACAGCCAACATGAAGGTGGCTCTCGGAATACCGAGGATAGTTGATATGCTGAAAGCAGGGATAATAGTAGGTATAGGAACTGATGGTCCTGCGAGCAATAATTCCCTAGATATGTTCAGAGAAATGAAACAGGCTGCTCTTCTACAGAAAATTCATTACGGAGATCCCACAGTTCTACCCGCTAGAAAAGTTCTAAGGATGGCAACTATTGATGCAGCTAAAGTACTTGGTCTTGAACACACAATAGGTAGTCTAGAAGTGGGGAAGCGAGCTGATATAGTACTCGTAAACTTGAAAGGTCCTCATCTCACTCCTCTTCACGATATATATGCTACTCTAGTATATGCAGCTTCAGGGGCTGATGTAGACACAGTACTAGTTGACGGAAAGATTATACTCCATCAAGGTGAAATTCTCACAGTTGACGAGCACCAAGTTATAGAGAAAGCCATAAGAGCATCGAGAGAGCTATTGGAGGTGGTATCTTGAGCTATATAATTGAGATTGAAGATCTATGGTTTAGATATCGAGGAACTAAAGAGTATGCTCTCAAAGGAGTTAATATGAGAATTCGTGAGGGAGAGTTCATAGTAATAATGGGTCCGAGTGGATGTGGAAAAACCACTCTATGTTATTGTCTTAATGGTATAATCCCCCATTTAATTCGAGGTGAATTAAGAGGAAAGATCTCTGTGTGTAATTTAAACCCTGCTGAGCACTCAGTTGTAGAGATGTCAAGATACATCGGGCTGGTATTCCAGAATCCGGAAATGCAACTTGTAACAACGAGCGTTTATGAGGAGATAGCCTTCGCACTTGAAAACCTGGCTCTACCGAGAAAGGAAATTCGTAGAAGAGTAGAGGAGATCCTAACCCTAACTGGTCTGAAGGGGTTGGAGAATAGATCTCCCTTCAGCCTCTCGGGAGGAGAGCAGCAGGCACTAGCAATAGCGTCAGTACTTGTATTAAAGCCGAAAGTACTCATACTCGACGAGCCTACAAGTCAGCTAGACCCTTGGAGTACAAAATTGGTAGCAGATCTTATAGTCAAACTTCGTGAGAATCTAAATATGACTATTATCACAATTGAGCATAGAATGGAGTGGGCAGCAGAGCATGCTGATAGAATTCTGATAATGGACAATGGTAGGATTATCGTAGAGGGATCACCGAAGGATATATTCAAGACACCTGAACCTGTAAGGACTATAGGATTCCGTCCTCCTCAGGTTAGCGAGATAGCGTATAGGTTACAGGAGAGAGGCTTTAAGATTCCAACAGTACCCATAACTCTCCCAGAAGCTATTGAACTCTATGAAAAAATACTTAGAGAGGGTAGGAGATATGGAAACTCCAATAATTGAAGTTAGGGATCTATGGTTTGAATATCCAGGAAGAGTTGTTGCACTTAGAGGAATCAATTTGAAGATTCATAGAGGAGAGTTCCTTGGAATTATAGGTCATAATGGTTCTGGAAAGACCACTCTTGTAAAGCACTTTAATGGTTTACTGAAGCCGACTAAGGGACTAGTACTAGTCGATGGTATAGACACTAGAAAGCTTTCAGTAGCTCAGCTTTCCAGAAAGGTTGGCTATGTATTCCAGAATCCGGATCATCAGATATTTGCTCCAACAATACTTGAGGAGGTAGGATTTGGATTGAAGAATTCAGGAGTTCCTGAAAGCGAAATTATAGAACGTGTAAAAGAGGCCCTACAGATAGTTGACTTAAACAAGCCTCTGGACGCCTCTCCCCACTTTCTTAGTGTTGGCGAAAAACATAGACTTGCGATAGCCTCGGTACTAGTTACGAGACCAGAGGTAATAATTTTAGATGAACCTACTACTGGACTCGACTTTAAGCACTGTATTCAGTTAATGAGTATCGTGAAGAAGTTAAACGAAAGAGGACACACAATTATATTAGTGACTCATGATATGTACCTCATAGCGGAGTTCACTAGAAGAGTTATAGTCCTTAGAGAGGGACGTATAGTTGCTGATGGAAGTACTAAGAGCATAATGTCAAATATAGAGTTGTTAGAAGAGAACTTTCTATATCCACCACAGGTAACCCTACTAGCGCGAGCTATTTCAAAGTATGGAATTCCTCCGAATATAGTGACAACAGAAGAATTTGTTACATCATATGGTAATCTCCTTTCGAGGTTATCAACAGAAAACCCTAACTCCCTATAACTCCTATCTACTAATTCTTTAGTGTGGAAAATACGAGGTCTCTATAGGAGAGATAAGCCAAGTCTTAAGGTCTTTAAGAACATTCTTAATCCTTTTCAGAACCTCCTGGAAAGAACTCATACCCAGTCCTCGCTTCGATAAGCCTTCAGGCGGCTGAATTTAAAGCTGCTTAGAATTAATTTTGTGTTCATTCAAAGGTTCTTTAACTTCTCACTGAATTAGATAGTAGTCTTCGTGGAAATCATGATGTGCTTGATAATTCTTTTACCTGTTATAAATCATTTATACCCCTTAGTTGTTCTAGGACTTAAATCCTAGAAATTATATTAGTTATTCTCTTTCATCAGGAGATTCATCGATAAATACCTTTCCCACTTCCACCCTACTAAAGATTAATTACTGACTCGATCAATAAATGGTTGTAATGAGTAACACTGTTAGAATATACGGCCGTAGGACTGAAGTAAGACCCTGGCTTAAGAGAGAAGAACTAGAGCGTAAAACTCTGGATAAGGTATTCACTGGGATAAAACTTAAAGGTTTAAAAATTCTAGACGCTGGCACAGGGATAGGATACGCCGCTAAGTACCTAGCACAACGCGTAGGCAGAGGAGTCCTGGTAACAATCGACATAGATGCCTCAAGCCTAGAAATGTTTGAGAGGCTTGCCGGAAAGGAGCTAATCGAAAAACTTATTTTCATAAACGCTGATCTACGGACCCTAGCTCTCATAAGCAATAATTACTTTGCTCTAGCCTGCCTCTACTATAC
>QMRW01000045.1 GCA_003650785.1 Thermoprotei archaeon
ACAACTGAAGAATATATTCTTGAAAAGCTAATAAGGATAGTAAGATCTAGATACCTACAAGCAGTTTGAATCACTTTTATCCAGAATATCACTGATCTAAATTAGAATCATATAGAGGAACTTCAGTACTATTCATAGATTCTTCTAAATCTATCAGAGGGCTTATACAGAGGTATGGTAGCATCTATTCCGAGTTTAGATGTTATCAGAGCTTCTTGATCAGCAGAGGGATCTAGACTAGATCCTCTAACACCTTCAAGAATAACTAAATCCTCTGATGGTTGAAAGCGCGTAGCTATGGCCCACTCAACTTCCTCGGTATCTTCTATATTGATATCCTCATCCACTACTACAACTAGCTTGAGTGAGGGATGAGCAGCGAAGGCAGCTAAAATAGCATTTTTCGCATCTCCTTCATATTCCTTTTTGATTGAAATAAAACAATGTAACCAACCACATCCACCTCTAGATAATCTTACAGCCTTTACTTCGGGGACAGCTCTACGAACGTAGTCCCATATTAGAGCTTCTCTATAAAATCCCATTAGTAATTTATGTTCCTCTCCAGCTGGCAGCAGAGCCTGGTAAAGAGGATTCTCTCTTCTAAGTACTCTCTCTACTTCGAGAACAGGTTGACGCCTAACGATGTCATACGTACCGGTTATGTCGACAAAGGGGCCTTCTTCATGGAATTCATCCTTTTTTATTCTACCTACTATCACTATCTCTGCCTCTCTGGGTACTACAAGACCATTATCGAGTTCACATACTTCGAGCCTATTGTTAGAGATAGTATTAGCTACATCGAGTTCGAAAATACCATAGGGTGGTGAAGAGGATGCTGTAAGCATATTAAGGGGATGGCAACCTATGACAATAGCAACTTCTAAATCTCTCTCCATATCACAGGCTTTCTTGTACATACGGTATAAATGTCTCGGAACGATTCTTATCACAAGTCTTTTTCTATCTAGTACTTGAAGTCTATGTACAGATGCATTCAGAACATCTAGTTCGTAGTCACGTGCTATTACAATGCTGGTAGTCATATATGCCCCCCCATCTCTTTTGTAATGTTTTAGTATGGGTAATGATCTAGTACTATCTTCGTGAACCTCCATAAAGGGTGCGTCGCTCCTTATACGACCTCTCCTAGGTCTTGAAATGGCGGTCAGTAATTTTCTGTAAGCCTCAACCATACTGCTCACCTTTAATATATTCATAAATCTTCTTCTTTTGGAGAATATATTAGAAACCACAGGAATATCATAACCCTTCGGTCTCTTAAAAAGTACTATAGGTCCTCCATCTAACTCTCTCATCCTTTTAGCTATCTGTAGCTCCACATCTAGAGGTTCTAGCACTTCCAAATACTCATCAGGTTCTACTGCCCGTGTTTCCTCTATGAAAGTCCTCAGGTCCATGTTTAGTTAAAAGTACGGTAACATATTTAATCTCGCTGTTCGATATCTTGAGTATACTACCTTAACCGTCTCTTAATATCTTTACATAAAAGACTCGCTCCGAGTAGTATAAGATAGTTTAGTTTCAAGAACATTTCTATAATATTTTTATATCCCTTATTTAGATGTTATTTAGAATGGTGGAAATCTGACCTTACCTATTTCTCTGAAGTCATTATTCAATTTGACTAGTCCTACAACTACTAGGGATGGATTTTCGTCTACGGTAGTAACTATTTTAATAGCGTTTTTCTCGAAATCTATTTCGTCTATAACACCCATTCCTAGGTAGGTATTAGCTGAATCAAGGAGACCTACTATGAGTCCTCTTTCTTGTCCTTTCCTAATATATATTACATCCTCCGTCTGTAAGACACGCTTTATATCACTAATTTCCTCACGACCTAGAGGACTGTCTAAGACCATCACTAGACTCTTATCATACCATCCACACCAGTGGATTCTTCGATTTATAATCTTTTCGAGTCTTCGTCTTTCATGAGGGGGCAAGGGAATTGAGGAGCCTAGGTAGGTATTAAGTAATTTCACCCTATTTAAGTCGAATGTTCTAACTCTAGCTCTCTGCATGTATTTTCTATACATTCCTTCTCTGTACACTTTTCTCTCTTCGGGAGCTCTATCTCTCACTACTGGAAGTGCTGAGAGTCTAACTATTTCAGTCCAACTCTGTCCCTCTAGTGGTCTAATTATCGGTTCAAGCTCTCTTTTCCTCTCTATGGCTACTATCACATTAGGTCTTATTATTTCAATTAAATTCTGCTTAAACTCTACAGCCCTACCCGAGATCCATCCATCAGTATTTACTATTATTACATCTGAGGGGTATCTCATGGCTTTATTGAATAAAGTGCTAATCCCTACTAGGACTTTACCCATGAAGTCAGCAGGATTTGTCGATCCTATGAAATACTCCTCTCTCTTATGGGCTTTAAATAGTGCAGGGACTGGACGTCTGTAGATGGCTAGGCCTATTGTTGCGGGAGCACTTATTTCTGATTGCCCTAAATCCTCATCTATTAGACTAGTTTTGAATCCTTTAGATATAGATAGGTTAACGAGGTAGTTAGCAAATATACTCTTACCACTGTTAACATCCCCTAGTATTAGTACGGATAATGGTTTATCCATATTAAGTAGATCATCTGCCTTCTCTCTCCAATCAAATGGAATTGGAACTTTCTCGATAATTTTTAGTTCTCCCTCCTCACCTACTGATACTTCTAGAGTTGAGTCCTCTAATGCAGTCAAAATCGCAACTCTCGAAAGAGGAATAGTAATGCTTTCTCTAAGTCTCATAGTACTTCCTAAAACATCAATATTACCCTCTAACAGTGTTATAGATGCTGGACCTACTATCTCTAGTTTATCTCCTTTTTTCAATTTAATTTTCATATATTTCACCAAAGAGTCAAGATATTATCATCTTCCTCTTTCCACAATTCTTACATAATCGACAGAGACTGTAGTGGGTAGAGGATATGCTGCTTCGAATAACTCTATAGTTACTTCACCCCTACTCCTATCAACACTCACAACTTTACCTCTTAATCCCCTAAATGGACCTCCAATAATCTCCACTATATCATTCACACTTACTTCCTCAATGATAGGCTTTGGTGCAATGAAGTTCTCTAACTCCTCTATCTTGAGAATACCTCCCACTCTACCCTTCACAAATCGAATACCAGCAATCAGATTATCAATGTATATAGAGGAGGGAGCTTCTATGAATACAAAGCCCTTAATTCCATCGACTACAAGTATGGATCTCACCGGTAATTTATTAGCTCTAGCTCTAGTCTCCATAATCAGTGCTACATTGTATTCCTGGCCTGCTGTAACTCTCACAGCATAGATGTGGTTAATAGTCACATGAGCACCTTATCTTAAAGGAACTCTTTCAAATAAAAATCTTAACCTTGAAATAACATAGCCTATGGGAATTACAGAGTAGAAAGCCCCTAGTATAGTGATGTGCTTACGAGAAGAATTCAGGTAGGCTCTACTGCAAGAGTTGCTTTAATCGCTAATAAAATAGTCACCTTCCTCTAGCCCTTATATAGGCTATTACAGCTAGTACTATTACTGCCAGTACTACCAGTACATAAACTACTGTAGTTTTGGGTATCGCTATTCTTATAAAGGAGAAAGTAGTAGCTGTTAGCTGAAAGGCAAATCCTATAGATCCCAAAATTAATAACCCTAATAGCGATGTCTTTAGACTAGTCATAAAAGTAGGTCTTGATGGTTTACGAGAGACCTTTAATATCCTTATCACAGATCTCATAAAGGATCTCAATCCCATCTATTCCCACCCATTGGAAATATGGTTAATAGTCACATGAGCACCTTATCTTAAAGGAACTCTTTCAAATAAAAATCTTAACCTTGAAATAACATAGCCTAATAGATTACCTAGTGTTTTCATTCCAAATATAATACTACTGCTTCTCCTATTGGTACTAATTCTCTTGACATGGTCTAAACTTCTGTAGGGTGGAAAATGGTAATAGGGGGATAAGGGTAAAAGAGAAAGGAGGGCAAAAGCTCACTATCATCCAAAGAGGGAAGATGAAGGTGTCATTACAAAGATTAATACAGCCTTAGCTGTATATAGTCTATTTTCTGCCTGATCAAATACTACTGAGATACTTGGATCATCTATAACTTCCCTGGTCACCTCTTCTCCTCTCCTAGCTGGAAGACAGTGCATAAATATTACATCTTCGTGAGCATTCTCTATTAACTCTCTGGTAACTCTATATTTAGGAATAAAGGTTCTTAATCTTATGTCTCTTTCATGTTCAAAGCCCATGCTAACGAATACATCTGTGTATACAACATCCACATTCCTAACAGCTTCTAATGGATCCTCTAGTATTCTCACTTTAGACCCTGTTAATTTTGAGAAATTCTCCGCAGCTTTTAAAACCTCGGGTAAAGGCTTGTACTGCATAGGACAAGCAATGTTTATATTAGCTCCCACAAGAGTTGATGCTAAGATTAGAGAGTGAGCGACATTAGATCCCCCATCGCCTATAAAGGCTATATTTACTCCTTTCAGTCTATTTTTCTTTTCCATTATAGTCATCATATCTGCTATTGCTTGGAGTGGATGGAACCTATCGCTAAGAGCATTCACTATTGGTATTCTTGAGTATCTAGTCATCTCCACTAAGGTCTCATGAGATTTTACTCTCGCAACTATACAATCCACGTACCTGCTTAAGACTATCACAGTATCTCTGATAGGCTCTCCTCTACCTAGTTGAAGTTCATTCCAATTCAGGTATATTGGATTAGCATGCAGTTCACGTATTGCAACTTCTAATGATACTCTTGTTCTAGTGGAAGGCTTTTCAAAGATAAGTGCCACATATTTATCTCTTAGTACCTCTATGTACTCCTCTACCGTTTTAGGAAGATCTAAATGCTTGTGTGGATATTTGAACTTCATGGATAGCTTTAGTAACCACGCAAATTCCTCGGGAGTAATATCAGCTAGAGTTATTAGATGTCTCATACTCTCCCTATACTAGTCCCAGTCTCTTAAGAAACCACTCAGTGGAGAATGGTATTAGATCTTCATACCTCTGTCCAGTACCCAAAAAGATAACAGGTCTCTTAGTCGCATAGACTATTGAAAGTGCAGCGCCACCCTTCGCATCGGCATCGGCTTTCGTTAGGATGCTACAGCTTATATTCACTGCTTCGTGAAACTTAAGTGCTTCCTCTAGTGCATCGTTTCCTGTAAGTGCATCTCCTACAAATATCACTAGATCTGGATCTACTACTCTAGCAATTTTTCTCATCTCATCCATGAGATCTTTATCTGTCTGCATTCTACCAGCAGTATCTATAAGTACTACATTTATCCTCCTCTTTTTAGCATAAAGCACTGCATCATAAGCGACAGCAGCAGGGTCAGCACCATACTTGTGTTCTACGACTTTAACTCTTAATCTGTTGGCATGCTCTTTTAGTTGCTCTATAGCTCCAGCTCTATAGGTATCCGCAGCTGCTAGTACTACACTATAATTTCTCTTCCGAAATGCATAGGCTAGTTTAGCTATTGTAGTAGTCTTCCCATGCCCATTGGGTCCTACAAATAATATGACCAGGGGTTCTCCAACCCTCCTCTTCTTGTCAGCTAATTCAAATATATCCACTGGATTTGTGCTGTTTAGTATCTCAATTACAATCTCTCTCAATATCCTCCTAATATCCTTTGATCTATCACCGAACCTGGGTACTTTAATCTGTTTGGCCCTAGATTTAAGTTCTTCAACTATATAATCGGCAACAGGTAGCGCGACATCTCCTTCTAGAAGAGGGGTAATTATATCAAGGTAGTGCTTATCTATATCCTTCTCAGTGAGTTTGGTAGTTGCAAGTACATCTGCTATCGAGGAAAAAGCTCTTTTCAACACATTAAACAATAGAATTCACCCTCTTTTCCGGAGCTGTGCGCTTAGTCTAGTTCTAATCTCCTGTAGTCTACTGAGAGCTCTATTGAGCTCTTCTCTACTTCTACTCAGCTCTATGTCTACACTATTCTTATGTTTGTTCAAGTACTCAATGGCATCTTCTACAGTCTTCTCCATAAATACATTAGCTCCTATATTTACTAGGACATGTTCACGATCTATCATTCTGAACTTTCCATAGACTTGACCACCCAGAGGAAGCAGTATACTAGTTTCCTCTTTAAGATCCTTAATCCCCTCTAAAGTTTCCAAAGCTATAGCGAGATCGCTACTAGTTCTGGATAATATCTGTACTCTTTCAGAAAGTAGTCTAGCGTATTCTTCTAGAGATGCGTAGGCTTCCACTAGCTTGGCTACTTCTTCCTCCGACATATTTCCCCCACTATCTATGTTCAACGCTAAAATAAGTATATGGTTGTCTATACTGATTTCTCGGTATTTCAGTATCTAACTATCTTGATTGAACTGTTTTTGTCCTCTTCCATTAGATTAGACACTTACAATGAATGATATCGAGATCTAGCTTCATTAAAAATCTTCATATACTAAAATTCCGTTGTATTCTGAAGCAACTCTACAATTACTGTCCACCTAATAGTGATTATTCATACTACTCAGTTTCCTGATGTTCATATTCAGGGCTACTTAAGGTAATGTATACTCTCTCAAATTCGAGAAGTAGGATACTTACAATGACCGAGTCGTTACCGAAGTTCGTCGATTAACTATCCTACTGGATTTCAACAGGTGGAATTTTCCTCTTTCGTATTTTGTATACAAGGATTTTCTCCATTGAACTTATTTTAGCTATGTAGGGATCTGTAATTTCTTCCTCTCTGACCTCTCGTATCAATGTTATCTTTATATGGCGTCTCGATAGCTTATGTCTCGATCCCAGTTCTGAGAATACCCTTTCTATAACATCCTCTTTACTTATCCCACGTCTCTCTAAGCTGAACTTTTGCCAACCGTATTTGAGTTTCATAACCCCCTCTATTCTAAACACTTTTACCTTTACTTCATTGACATTTTTACTCTTCCTTTTTCTCCCAGTCTTACCCTTTGTATTTACTGAGGACATCTACTTCTCCACTTCCAGAGTATATCGGGACTTATATTATTAATCCATTTTTAACTTGGATAGAGACTAGGAGAATAGTATCTGCTGTATTTTCATGAGTTCTGGACCCGTAGTATCAATACCTACTACAGCACCTCTACTATTTGCTACTATTCCTGCTCTCAAGTAGGGGCTACCCTTATTTACTGTTCCTACATCAGCCTGGACACCCATGAATTTGCCCAATTCTTCAACCTCTTCATCACTTGCCAAAGGATGTACAAGGAGTCCTCTGTTAGTGGCTATAGCTACTGCACCTACTAGACTATTACCAGCTACATCTCTCAATTCAACCTCTACATCTAGTATATCTTCTATCTCTCTTCTACAGTCTTTAAGCTCCTTGCTTATGATCGCAGCTTTATCGTTGGTTAGGATTAGGTTACCCACAGCTGTATTCAAGCTATTCAGACGTTCAACTATTATATCCCTGCCAGTTTGATCTAAAATACTCTTTTTGAGAAAGTCTACTTCTTCATCCAGTGCATAGGATGGTAAAATTAATCCATTAGAGTTTCCTACAGCAAATATGCCTAGGAGGCATGATCCATAGATACTACACTTGATTAGTGGTACCTTAAGTGTAGATTCGAGAATATTGTAAGTCTTCATGGGTAGATCATCAGGAGCAAGAGTGAAGTATTCCGATGTGTATATGAAGGTGCCTACGAAGCTGGTGCCATAAATTGTCAGCTTTTCTACAACCACTGAGCTACTCTCAGACATCTACTCTTCTACCTCTTCCTCAGGAAGAAGAACTTCAGCGGTATCTTCATCTATTCTTACTATCTTCACTCTAATCCTTCTAGGAGGCCTCTCTCTGTTTCTCCTCCATATCTCCTCATTAACCCTATTACTAATTTTCACTGTACTTACGTGTAGGTGTCTAGATACATATTCCTTAATAAGCCTAATAGCCTTATTAGCTCGTTTTTGTCTTGGTACATAGTAGGCTTTCCTGAGAGGAATAGTCGTTACTATTTCATCACTACTCACTCTAGTCACCTTATAGCTTCAGTCTACTCCTCCTCCAATGTCTTCTTCTAGGAGTTCTTCTAACTCTTCCAAGGGTCTTCATTACTACCCATAGTGGTACTGCTCTATTAGATTTTAATGCAGCTGCTAACCTTAGCTTCTTACCTAGAGGTTTAGATCTAGCCATATTCTCACCTCAATCCCCTAAACTTAATCCTTATATTACGTCTACTTCTTCTAGCTATTTCAGCCAGTATTATCTTCAGAGTCCTATCGGTTATTGGTGGTTTTAATCTACCTGCCTGTACTAGCTGTATTAATTGTACCTCTATAGTCTCTACTAGCTCTGGTCTTACAAGCTTTAAATTTGACAATCTTCTTCTGGCTTCTGGGGTGAGTAGAGCTCTAAGCATTCGCTCTCTCTCAAGCTCCGCTCTTCTCCTCTCCTCTTCTAGTCTTTTAGCCTCCAATAATCTCTGATACTCAAGCATTTTCCTCCTTTTTATCTCCTCTAGTTCTTCATCAGTGTAGTCATACTCCATAGGACTCTTACCTCCAATACTACTAAGACCTCTATCTCTTAGTTACTTTTAAGTATTCTCTCAGAAGTAAGGTAGCATCCAATACTTTCAAGGAGTGAAAATCTGAGATAAACCTCCTTATACATGTCCTACTCATAGATATTTTTTAAGTTCGGGCCTCTCCTTAACTAGCTCTCTAAATACCCTAGTAGCTATTCTATCCATGAGTGATCTTCCTAGTGGAGTTAGAATTCTACCCCTTCTCTCAACTTTTTCAACTAATCCTGCTGCCTCGAGTTGCTGTAGAATCTTTCTTATACTTGAACCTCCAGCTTTCTTAAAGTGTTTCCTCTTTAAACCCAAATCAGCTCTACCCCCATATGCTGTTCTCAAGCGCTCAATGCCGACTGGCCCATATATATAGAGCTTTCGCATTATGGATGCGGCTCTCACATACCACCAGTCTGGGTCATCAGGTATCCTCTCGGCATGGGGTCCTGTTTTTGCATAAAAGGCCCACTCAGGAGGCCTTACTTCTTCTACTCTCTCCTTTAGATAAGCAGCTAGTGCTTTTATCAATCTATTCGGTGGGACATCATATACCGTTACCACTTCGACACGCACCTACCTTTACTGTCTGATCCTATATAAAACTGTAGCTTTTTACATTTACGCTTTACTTAGGTCTTTAGGGCTTAAAGAACCAATGTCTGCTCCTAGCTTTTCCATTACAGATCTTAGTGATGTCTTGAGGTATTTAGTGACTATTACAATAACTAGAGCTTCTCCAGGTTGACAATAGCCAGGCTGACCGTAAAGTAC
>QMRW01000046.1 GCA_003650785.1 Thermoprotei archaeon
AATCCTCTTGGCTACAGTCTCTATAGTAGTGAGTTCAATCTTTCTAGCGACCTCTAGTGCCTTCTCCTTATTCATCCTATGCTTTTCATCCAGGTATATCTTCATCATAGGTGTAGAGGGAGTTCTTCTAGCGTCGACAATTTCAATAAGCCTGGGAAGTCCTAAGGTAACGCTAAACTCCCTTATACCAGCGAAGTGAAATGTTCTAAGTGTCATCTAAGTACTAGGTTCACCTATGGATTGAGCTGCTACAATTCCTACGGATTCACCAGGTTCTATTAGGCTCTTTCTATACTCTTTAACAGTCTCTTCTATAATCCTTCTAGCCATTTTCTCATCTATATCCAGTTTACTAAGCTTGTCCTTCAACTCCCCTATTATAGAGTCGGGAAGTCTCTCTCGATACTCAGAAAGTATGTACTCTAGCTCTTCTTCAGTCAAAGCCATACTATCCACCTCCTTTCAGAGTCCTTCTAATTATCATATCGAGATCTACAGGTTTTCCATGGAAGCTCTTTACAGGATCTACACTGTCATCACCATATTTTAATTGTACTATACTCCTCTGAGCTGTACGTACTGTACCATCATACTCTACATGTATATCTTGAAGTGCATTGATTAACCTCCTCTGCATGTATCCACTCTGTGCAGTCCTAACGGCTGTATCTACTAATCCCTCTCTACCGGCCATAGCATGGAAGAAGAACTCTATGGGGTTTAAGCCTTTACCAAAGCCATTATATACAAAGCCCCTAGCTTTAGCTCTTAGGTCTCCTCTCTTAAAGTGCGGAAGTACCCTATCAATGTATCCTCTCCTTATTCTCTCACCTTTTACTGACTGTTGACCTAATAATGATGTCATCTGGGTTACGTTAACTTTCTTAGCCCTAGCTCCTGTTCTAGCCATTATCATAGCCTCGTTATCTAGTCCTATGTACTCACTGAGTACATTACCAACTCTTTCTAGAACTAGTGAAAGTGCTTCCATTATCCTAGCTTCTAGAGTTTCCTCCAAGGTTTTACCGGGCAAGGGCTCTAATTCTCCTCTCTTAGCTATCTTAATCAACTCATTAACCTTTTTCTCTCCCTCTTTTACAATTTCTCTTATCCTCCTATGAGCTTCCTCTGGAATGTCTAAATTATCTATACCCATAGTGAAACCATGCTGATCGAGAAACTTTATCAGCATCCTAAAGACACTATCCATGAATTCCCTCGCAGCATCTGTACTATAGGCCCTTATCAAGTACTGTACTATATTCTCTGGTTTTTCAGCACCTATGGAGTTCTTATCTATTACACCAGTTAGTATTTCGCCGTCTTCCACTACCAGGTAGGCGTCGTATGGACACTCCATGCCTAGGCATATAGGGCATTTTAGGCATATTGAGGCCTGCTTAGTAAAGCTTATAGCTTTGGGGAGGAAGAGACTAAATATCTGCTTACCACTCCACAGCTCAATTGGCCACTTAATGACAGGTTCGGGTAGGGGGCCCTTATAACCTGCTTCTATGAGGAGACTAGTGGTTCTGCTCTTAGTAAGTAGAGTAGTCTTTTTAGTTAAGAGGAATGCTGCCGTTATATAATCGTGTATAGCACCTATTATTGGACCACCATATCTAGGCGATAATATATGTTCTTGAACCAACATTAGTACTTTAGCCTCAGCTCTAGCTTCCTCATTCTGTGGTGCATGTAAGTTCATCTCATCTCCATCGAAATCGGCATTGTAAGGAGGACATACTACTAGGTTAAGTCTAAAGGTCTTATAGGGTAGTACCTTAACCTTATGAGCCATTATGGACATTCTATGGAGTGAGGGCTGTCTGTTAAATAGTACAATATCCCCATCTATAAGGTGGCGCTCAACTATATAGCCAGGAGCTAGAGTCTCAGCTAGGGCCTCTCTATCTCTGACAAATCTCAAATCTATTCTACTTCCATCAGGCTTTATGATATAGTTGGCTCCTGGATACTCAAAGGGTCCATTGATTACTAGTTTCTTAAGCTTTTCAATGTTCCATTCGTTTACATGTTCTGGTACCGTTAGTACTTTAGCTACTTCAATGGGTACGCCTACTTCATTAATACTTAAATTGGGATCTGGTGAGATTACAGTTCTAGCTGAGAAGTCTACTCTTTTTCCAGAGAGATTCCCCCTAAACCTTCCCTCTTTACCCTTAAGTCTCTGTGCTAAAGTTCTTAACACTCTGCTACCAGCCCTATGCTTGGCTACAGGTACCCCAGGTATCTCGTTATCAAAATAGGTAGCTACATGGTATTGAAGTAGGCCCCATAGGTCATCAATAAGTAGTTGTGGTGCACCCGATTCTATACTAATTCTAAGTCTCTCATTTATCCTAACAATGTCTACTAACTTATGTGTAAGATCATCTTCAGCTCTCATACCCGTCTCAAGTGTTATTGAAGGTCTAACTTGGACTGGAGGTATAGGAAGTACCATAAGAACCATCCACTCAGGTCTAGCGTATTCTGGATCAATTCCGAGTAGGGGTAGATCTTCGTTGGGAATTCTCTCTAATCTCTCTCTTACATCCTTTGGAGTAAGCCTAATTATAGTACCATCTTCTAGTTCTTCATAGAATGAGTACGGTTTTTCGAGTCTTACTTTGTACTGAGGTGCGTGACAGTGAGGACATTCTGTTACCTTACTAGCTTCCTTTCTTATTTTTTCAATAAGTTTAAAGCTTATGAGTTTCCACTCTTCTCCATATTTCTCTATCCTCTTCTTATAATATTCTATTCTCTCAGGTGAAAGTAGAATTCTTCCACATTCTCTACAGGTAGTACGAAGTAGCATGTATATAAGTCCAACAAACTCTACATGTATCACAGGTCTAGCTAGTTCTATGTAACCGAAATGACCTGGGCATGTCTGTGGGGGATTTCCACAGGTCTCACATCTAACTCCAGGCTCTACAGTACCTAGTCTTCTATCCATGAGACCTCCACTGATAGGCATTCCATCCTCGTCATAGGTTTCTGATGTAACTATAGTTGCTATAGCATATCTTCTAATGGTATCAGGAGATAGTATTCCAAACTTTATACCTTTGATTACTTTCACAGTTTCATATTCCCTACTTATACTAGCTAGACCCATCTACATCACCTCTACAGGATCACCTATTATAAGTCTAGGAGCAATACCAAGACTCATGAGCTCTTGAAGTAGGAGTTTAAAGGCGTAGGACATCGTTACGGGATATATTTCAGCTTCATCTCCACAAAGTCTGCAGGTGGGCTTACCTCTTCTTAGATCGTAATGAGCTATTAAACCACATTTCTTACAAACATACACTGTCGTCCTATCTGAGGACTCAAGCAATCTCTCCCTCAGTAGTATTATAGCACCATGCCCAAGTAGACAATCTCTCTCCATTTCACCAAATCTGAGACCACCACCTCTAGCTCTTCCTTCAGTTGGTTGTCTAGTGAGTATTTGAGTGAGCCCTCTGGATCTGACATGTATCTTATCGGATACCATGTGATGTAGTTTCTGATAGTATACTATTCCTATGAAGATATCTGTCTCCAACTTCTCTCCTGTAATACCGTTGTACATTACTTCCCTTCCATCATATCTAAAACCTAGACTATGGAGTACATCTCTATAATCAATGCCTTCGAAGGGTGTAGCGTCTATGATCTTTCCACTTAGAGCTGCTACCTTACCTGCTATTGACTCCAATAGTTGACCAATAGTCATCCTAGAGGGAATAGCATGTGGATTAATTATCAGGTCAGGTACTATTCCATCCTCTGTAAAGGGTAGATCCTCTTGTGGTGCTAGAAGCCCAACAACACCCTTCTGTCCATGTCTTGAAGCGAATTTATCACCTAACTCCGGTATTCTTAGATCTCTAACTCTAACCTTTACGAGTTTGTTACCCTCCGTCGTCTCAGTTATGATTACATTATCGACTATAGCTCTTTCTCCATATCTTATACTTATAGAGGTATCTTTTCGCCTTACGGTAGGTCTCATGGCATATGCACCGTAAAATCTGGGAGGACTAGTTTTTCCTATGATAACATCTCCTCCTGAGACTTCAGCTTCTGGAGGGGCTATACCGTCATCCTCCAGATGTATGTATGCTTCGGTTGATCTATATCCTGAGATATCCTCACCAGGAACTTCTATTTTATCCTCCAAGCCTCCTGGATACCTTCTCTCCTCTGCTTCATAGGTTCTGAAGAAAGTAGAGCGTGCTAGACCTCTCTCTACGGATGCCTTATTGAGGACTACAGCGTCTTGGATATTGTAGCCTCCGAAGGTAGCAATGGCCACTACAAAGTTCTGTCCGGCAGGCCTATTGTTATAGCCGGAGAGTTCTAGTACTTTTGTAGTCACTATTGGTCTCTGAGGATAGTGAAGGAGATGCATCCTAGAGTCCATTCTATACCTGAAGCTAGCGAGGGGGATACCAAGGGCTTGTTTACCCATAGCAGCTTCATAAGTATTCCTTGGTGATTGATTGTGTTCAGCATAGGGTATTATAGATGCTACTATTCCGAGTATAGCATTAGGTACTATCTCCATATGAGTGTGTGCCTTTGTTAGCTCCTCGGGTTTTATAGCAATATAGGCATCTTCCTCCTCATCCGGATCTAGGTATTCTACTATTCCAGCCTTTACTAGATCACTCCACTTCCAGATACCCTCTTTAAGTCTCTTTATATGTTCAGGTCTTAACCTAAGCTCTCCATTCTCGACTATAAGTAGGGGTCTTCTGAGTCTACCCTCATCACAATTCACATGAATTTCATCTATAGTGGCAGTCCTTAAGTGTGCCACATTCACTTCATCTGATATCCTACCCTCTCTACGCATTTTTCTCAATTTTGTTACGAGTTCCTTGGCATTTGTATGGATACCTATGAGTCTTCCATTAAGGTATACCTTAGTACCTCTAATCCTCTTACTTCTAGCCTTCTCGATAGGTATTACATTTAAATTGTAGAGTAAGCTCTCTATCTCCGACTCATCACATCCCAATGATACCATAGCGAGTAGCGCTAGATTCTTTACGAGACCACAGTTCTGCCCCTCTGGACTTTCATTAGGACAGAGTCTACCCCACTGGGTAGCGTGTAATTCTCTGGCTTCGAAGTGTGGTTGAGTTCTACTCAGTGGTGAGACTACTCTTCTCAAGTGACTTATAGTGGCTATGTAATTTGTCCTATCGAGTATCTGGCTGACACCAGTTCTTCCTCCTACCCAGTTACCAGTAGCCATGGCATGCATTATCCTATTCGTTATTATATCAGCTCTTACTAAGGTCTCTAATTTAATTTCTCTACTCCTACTTCTTATCCTCTCTAACTGATACCTGAGGTCTTTAAGGAATTGCTTTAGAGCAGATCTGAACTGCATAGTCAGTAGAGTACCATCGAGTTTAAGCCTCTTATTACCGTAGTGATCCTTATCATCGGGTTTTCTTCTACCCAAGTATAATTCAAGTAGCTTCTCAACCATTTGGCCTATAAAATATGCCTTAGCTCTTCTAGTTTTCTCATCGGGACTTGTACCTATGTGCGGTAGGAAATAGTTATCGAGAGTCTGTCTTGCTCTCTCAATCCTTACATCTCTAGGTTGACCTATAGCTATCCTACTTCCAATGTAGTCAAGGGCCTCTTCAACACTTCTAATAGCAACAGCCTGTTGTAGAGATGGAAGGAACTCTCGTAGAATCTCTTCATCATCCGATACTGCTTGAAGCACCTCTTTATCGGTAGGTAATCCTAGAGCCATCATGAGTATAGCTACTGGTATCTTACCTGCAACTGATGGAAACTGAACGTATATACTACCATCTTTACGTCTTTCCATCACTATAGGTACTCTATAACTTGTAGTTGCTGAGAACACCTTAGCCATATGAGTTACTGATGATCCTTCTCTTCCATAATCTACTAGGATTTTATTTATAGCTAGATCCTCTTGTATTATGAGTACTCTTTCAGAACCATTTATTATGTAATATCCTCCGGGATCTCTTGGGTCCTCTCCAGCAGCAATAAGCTCATCTTCACTCATCTGAGAGAGTGGGCAGTATTTAGACTTGACCATAATAGGGATACTACCTATGTAGACCATTGTAGGCTCTCCTTCACCTCTCTCTGTAACCAGTGTCATCTCGAGGTAGACAGGAGCTGCATAGGTTAAGTTTCTGATACGAGCTTCATGGGGTAATATCTGAGAGTAAGAGCCATCAGCTTCTCTGACTCTAGGCTCTCCTACCTGAATTCTACCAAACTTCACGTAGAGTCCTGGTATACTAGTCTCTAGAATGCCAATCTCATCAATCATTTCCTGTAATTTTTTCTCGATGAAATTATTGAATGAGTCTAGGTGCTGTCTCACCAGTCCCATTTCTTTTATGAAGGCCTTAACCAGTACCCATAGATCCTCTGTAGAGGGAACCCATTTCTCCTTACTCATTCTATCACCCCGGTACCACCAGTCTAAGTGCTATTGACTTACCAGCAGTTCTACTCTTTCTCAATATAAGGATTACATCTCCAGGCTTAGCGCCTATAGCTACTGCAGCTGGATCAGAGGCTAGTATCCATGGGAGTTGAGATTTATTTAAACCTAGGGTCTTCAATAGTCTATTAGCATCCTTAGGAGGGAGGACTATATGTTCGGGTACTAATTCATGATCCAGTACCGTAAACTTACGTTTAGTCATAACTTCGACCACACACCTCCAGAATCCATACTTAAGACTAGGCTATTCTAATGGGCATAAATATAAATCTTTCTCCTCAAGAAACGGATATTCAGGCTGAGATTACATTGTACTGGGTATACTAGGAAAACCTATTTTAACTAGGCTATTCTATCTCTGCACGGGATCATAGGGCTTGAGTAAGAAATATCTCATAGCATTAGCCGGTAATCCAAACACTGGAAAGAGTACAGTATTTAATACACTAACAGGAGCTAGACAGCATATAGGCAACTGGCCAGGAAAGACCATCGAGAAGAAAGAGGGAATATGTGAATATGAGAACATAGAGCTTAAGATAGTAGATCTACCAGGCACTTATAGCCTAACAGCATATTCGGATGAGGAGTTGATAGCAAGGGATTTCATAATAAAGGAGAAACCTACTGTAGTAGTCAATATAGTTGATGCATCTAATTTGAGTAGAAACCTTTACCTAACGCTCAGACTACTTGAACTCACAGACAAGGTCATCATAGCGCTCAATATGATGGATATAGCTGAGGAGAAGGGAATGAAAATCGATGTAGAGAAGCTATCAGAGCTTTTAGGAGTACCCATAGTCCCTATGGTAGCTAGTGAGGGAATAGGAATAAAGAAATTGCTGGATACTATAGTCGATCTTATAAAAGGCAAAATAAGAACTAGACCACTTAGGTTGAATTTTGGACAACATATAGAGAGTCAAATTAAGAGTGTGGAGAGGGAATTAGAGGACATAGACCTGAAGGAATACCCAAAAAGATGGCTTGCAATAAAACTACTGGAGGGCGATACTGAAGTAGAGGAGATGATAAGAAAATCGAGTAGAGGACAGAGAATACTTGAATTGATCAAAAGTATAAGAAATAGTGAGATACATCATAACCTAGAACTAGAGATAGTAGAAGGAGTTTATGAACACGTGGATAGAATAGTTAAAGAAGCAGTAAAAGTAGAAAGGCCATCTAAGGAAGATCTAACCGAGAGGATAGATAGAATAGTACTTCATAAGCTTCTAGGAGTCCTAATATTATTGAGTATCTATGCAGTAGTATTCCTAATAACTTTTGGACTAAGTGGACCCATAGTAGAACTGATAGATAGAGTTGTAGAGTACATATCTACACTAACTATGAATTACCTCATTAAGATAGGTGTAGAGCTATGGCTGATAAGATTGATATGTGAAGGAATCATAATGGGAGTAGGTAGAGTATTGACTATAATACCACCAATAGCCATATTCTTTCTACTATATGCACTACTAGAGGATTGGGGCTATATGACAAGAGCAGCCTTTGTAATGGATAAGCTTACACACAATATAGGACTTCATGGAAGGTCATTCCTATGTCTCCTATGCGGTTTTGGATGTAGCGTGCCAGCGGTACTAGCCACTAGAACTATAGTTGAGAGTAAAGATAAGCTCGCAACCATGCTTACAGTACCACTGGTGCCATGTAGTGCTAGATTAGCTGTCATGATCTTCATAGTCTCTGTATTTTTCAAAGGCATCATGGCTACTCTCGTAATGCTCTCATTAGTAGGGATAAGCATATTGCTAGTGATAGCATCGGCTGCTATACTCAAGAGGTATGTGATCCCGGGAGAACATGCTCCTTTCATAATGGAGATGCCTCCCTACCATAGACCTGTACTCAGGAATGTACTATTGTTCACCTGGATTAGAGCGAGGGCATTCTTGAAGAGGGCCGGTACTGTCATAGTTCTAGTATCGGTAGTGGTATGGATACTTAGTAACTACCCACCAGGAGTACCACTAGAGAAGACATGGATAGGGGAAGTAGGGAGGGCTATAGAACCACTAGGGGCCACTATGGGGCTCGATTGGAGGATGACTACATCCCTACTATTAGCCATACTGGCTAAGGAGCTTAGCGTATCCACGCTATCATTATTGTACAGGAGAGAAGGATTAAAGCTGGAGGAGATACTAGTGAGCGAGTGGTCTCCTTTAACAGCTTATACGTATTGCCTAGTCCACATGATATACATGCCATGTGTGAGTACTATAATTACACTTAGATTAGAGTCGGGAAGCTGGAAATGGGCATTGATAGGAACACTTTTCTCAATAATACTGGCACTAGTAGTAGGTGTGATTACATATACCATAGGGAGATACATCATCTGAAACGCCTTACTCTCCTGAAAGAATGGATTAAGACCCTATAGAATGGACTATTAAGCCGCAATTAATAAATATATGTTGGTACTGATCTACTCTGAAGTATTATTGACGGGCCGGTAGTTCAGCCTGGAAGAATACCCGCTTGGCACGCGGGAGGTCCCGGGTTCAAATCCCGGCCGGTCCACCAATCCTTAAGTACTAGTTCGAAATTCTTCGTAAGAACAGCGCTACTATCACAACTTTATTGAGTATTATGTAGTTAGATATATAGGAGACTGAATTCCTTTAAAATTACTTCATGAACTTTATTATCCCTCTGTGGCTTGTATTACAACTCGAGGAAGTTGTGATAGTAATATCGGTATCCTGATCTCATTGAGCCTTTTCTAGATTAGCTAGGTCTTCAAGATATTATTCCAAGCCATCTAGTTTCTATAT
>QMRW01000047.1 GCA_003650785.1 Thermoprotei archaeon
AGTAATCAGAGTAGACTTAAAGATGAAATAAATAGGATTAGAGAGGACATAAGTCTACTGATTCAGGAAGTTGCTAGACTATCAAGGAAAGTGAAATTAGATCCAAGAAGTATAAGTATAAACTTGATCAACATAGACTATGAAGGTATAGAAATAGTTAAAAGACCCGGAAGGTTCAGTAGGTATTATACCGTAGTACCAAGGGTAAGATAATACTAACCGTAAAATATTAAATTGACAGTAGCATAATACTCATCAGATTGAAATATGAGAGGAAAAATTAATACTAATACCAGAAATGAAATACTGCTGGAGGTATACTCCATACAACCACCATTTGCTTATGTAGGAATACTAAAAGAACTTGAGACTGGAAGACTAAAATATGTGGTCATTGAACCTATTCTATCTGAAGCTGATATTGAGGCTATTGAGAGAATAAAAGAATATGTATTAGAGGATAGGAAAATAGACTTAAAAACTATTAAAAATGAGAAATTATTCATTAACTACCTCAAGTCTGTGATAAGAAAACTTATCAAGAAGAAAAAGATAAATATTAAAGAGGAGTCCATAGAGAAAATTTTGTACTTCCTATTGAGAGATTTACTCTATTATGGTAAGATAGATATCATGATGAAAGATGTAGAGGTAGAGGATGTGAGTTGTGATGGAATAAATACTCCAATCTATGTATGGCACAGAAGATATGAATCTCTCCCTACTAATGTAATGTTTACCTCCTATGATGAACTTAATTCATTCATAGTTAGACTTGCCTATAAGGCAGGGAAACAGATATCCATAGCTAATCCAATAGTAGAAGGTACATTACCTGAGGGCTATAGAGTGCACTTAAGTCATGGAGAAATAGCACGAAGAGGAAGTGCATTTACTATTAGAAAATTTAGAAAGGATCCATACACTATAATAGACCTAATAAACTTCGGAACTATATCTAGTGAAGCTGCAGCATTTATGTGGTTGCTAATAGATCTCAAGAAAAGTACCATGATAGGTGGAGCTACTGCAGCTGGAAAGACTACACTATTAAATGCACTAGCTATGCTGATAAGGCCAGAAGTTAAGATAGTTAGTATAGAGGAGGTAGCTGAGATAAGACTTCCACACGAGAACTGGGTCCCACTGATTGCTAGACCAGCAGTGGAGAAGTGGGTTCAGGATATAACCCTATTTGAATTACTGAAATCAGCACTAAGAATGAGACCGGACTATATAATAGTAGGAGAAATAAGAGGAAAAGAGGCTTATACATTCTTCCAGAGCATAGCTACTGGCCATGCTGGAATATGTACAATACATGCAGAGAACGTAGAGTATGCAATAAGGAGATTGGAAAGTAAGCCTATGAACATCCCAAGGCTTCTAATACCTATGATGAATTTATACATTCAAATAGAGAGGATAGTGAACGGAAATCAAGTAATCAGAAGGGTTACGTCAATACATGAAATATTGAAAGTAGATCTAGAGACAGGGAGGCTCGTAAGTAATGAGGTCTTCTCATGGAATCCTATCACGGACAGGTTAGAGAAGAAGAATAAAAGTATAGTACTAGAGAAAGTAGCTCAAGAAAAATTACAGGATGAATCTATTTTCCTTCTTGAAATGGAAAGAAGACGTAAAATATTAGAATACTTGTGTGAGAAAAACTTGAGAAGATTTGAGGATGTTAGTAAGATTATTAGGAATTATTACTATGACCCCGAGAGGACATTGATGAAAATAGAGGTAGGAATATGATTAAAAAACTGTTTACAGAGAATTTCCTCGAAGACCTAAGAAGAACCTACATAACCTCTGGTATAAGCATGCCTTTCGACGAGTATATCAAACTAATTAGCATCATACCTATTACCACTTTCTCCTGTTTTGTACCAGTAATCTTCATAATACACTATGTCATCCTTAGAGCACAACTAATACCTACATTATTAATTTCAATACTACTATCAGCCTTAATAGGAGCAACAACATTCGCTCTACTTATCTATTATCCCAGGATTAGATCATCAAGTAGAAGATACGGGATTGAATCCACATTAGTATTCACTGTAAGCCTTATAACAACACTCAGTACTATAGGTATGAATCTAGAGAGGATAATCGAAACTGTGTTGGAAGTAGAGGATAACAAGTACATAAAGGAGGAACTTCTTCTCCTTCTTAGAGATATGAAGCTATTGGGGTTAGATGCTTTAACAGCACTTAAAAACGCAAGTATGAGGACACCCTCTAAGGTAATGAAAGATGTATTCCAAGGTATAAGAGAAAGCATAATCTCCATAGGAAGTCCTGTAGAATTCCTAAGATTTATGGTAACTTCAATGATAGAGAATAGGAAAAAACTACTGAGAGAGATAACTAGTGGACTCTCTATTCTATCAGAAATATATGTGACACTTACGGTTATTACGCCCATAGCACTTGTTGTTATGATGATCTTGATGTCTGTTATGGGAGGTACCATATTCGGTATAGATCCTTTATCACTCATAGTCCTAGTAACGTTATTATTGGTGCCTATAGGTTCACTGGCAGTACTAATAATTATAGACGGATGGTTAAGTAGGGTATAACCATGTATATTGAACTTACACGTAAAGTTAAATTGATTTTAGTAGTCCTCTCCTTGTCTCTTTCAATATGTGGTGGTGTCCTATCTTTCTTAGTCCTCTCAAGATATTATCCCCGAGCTCCAGGTGATAGAGTAGTAGAATTCATAGGTCCTTTTATACCACTAATAACCTATAAACCTCTATATTACTCTGCAACTATAGCAGTGATACTAGGCTTACTACCCCTAGCTATAGTCCACACTTTAAATTCGAGATATATAAGAAGCATGGAAGCTATTACCCCATCCTTCATGAAATCCATAAGCGAGGCTGTTAGATCAGGCATTCCGTATATTAAAGCTATTGAGGATACAGCTCGAAGAGGATTTGGAGCGCTCGGTGATGAAATTAGTGGATGTCTAGTGCGTATAGCTCTTGGAGAGGATTTTGAAAAAGCTATGGGGGTTCTCTCGGCTAAGTTCAAGTCCTCTCCTATAGTATCCAGAGCTGCAGCTGTAATTGCAGCTCTTTATGGTAGTGGAGGCGATATAGTCAGTGCATTAGATACTTCAGCACAAGTATTATCCGATATAGTATCATTTAATGAAGAAAAGAAGACCAATATGAAGCCATATTTAATAATTATGTACCTGGCTGTAATACTAATAACAGCTCTCTCCTTTATTCTTCTGGAGGTCTTCATAAACACCTTGATCGGAATGATAGGAAGAGCAGGAATGCTCTTAACTCCTAGACTTAGTCTTGACATGGTAGAAGCAGTATTCTACTATTTAGCTGCTATAGAGGCAGTACTCAGTGGACTAATAGCTGGTAAAATATACGAGGGAAGGATTATAGGAGGACTTATACATGTCGTGGTTCTGTTGACGATAGTACTATTATCTTACACCATAGTGTTTCCATTCGTTGGGGAATTGATTAAAATACCGTAGAAATTACTTCAGATAGTCGCTAATTACAGTTTCTATCTCATCAATGTATTTATACCTTAGTATCTTTACATTAGTTGCCACTTCACTTGGACGACTTAATTTAAACTTTCCAGGTACCAGTATTGCTATGTCTACCATAGGTAGATCTACAGCTTTGCCAAGCACTATCATGAGTTTTGTATCTGCATCTTCATCCTCTCTTACAAAGTCAATCGCTATTGTTTTACCATCCTTAACACCAACGACCAGGAATTCGTGTTCGATACCACTAAGCCCTCTAACCTTAGGTTCTGTTATCGAGTAGCCATGGGTTTGTAGTGTAAGTCCTACTAAATCTCTTACTACAATATATTCATACTTATTTAGTTCCTCTACCACAATTTCATAACGATAAAGATCTTCATAAAGTGCATCTTTTGCCGTAAATTGTCTATGACACTTTGTACATGTGTGCATTATCTCGGGTTGAGCAAATGTACTTCCACAGTCATTACATATGAATATATCTCCTCTAATTGTATATTCATCCTCTTTAAGCTCCTTATTGCACTTAGGACATACTGTTTTTCCGTTAACTGTCTTGAGCTCCGAGGAAGATCCTGTGAATCCACAGGGGATATGGGAAAATATGTATATGTGCTTAATATTATCAGAGCTACATCTAGGACACAGATATTTATTTAATATCTTAAGAGATTTACACTCAGGACATTTGACAATTTTACCTAGGGGCACCTTTCTAAGAATCTTTCTCGTAGTTAGCTCACGAAGTAAGTCTTCGACTTCCTCTTCCATTCTCGATTGTAACTGTGTATATTTCTGTAAGTAGCTCATTACTTTCTCGAAGTATGGAGTTACACCTCCCTTCACTAAGGATTGTATGAAGTCGAGTACGGGGTACCTAAGTTCGAGAAGCTCATTTATCTCGGGTTCTATGTATCTTATATTTTTGTTCTTAAGAAGATACTTTATAATATCTATAAAAGATATCCTCTCTTTGACAGTTTCTTCACGATCATTCTCCATAGTCTTCATATTAATATAACCTACACTAACAAAAATCTATCCCATACTACTCTTCTTTATTCTGATATTTAAACTCTGTCATGAGAACTCTTTCTACTCTACGTATGGTATCTTCACCTATACCCCTTATTCTTCTCCATGCTCTGAAGTTATTTATAGCATTCATGGGGGTTTTAAACATCTTCAATATAGCTACAGCTTTTTCATGCCCTATTCTCGGTAAACTACTGAGGAATAGTATTTGTAGTTCTTCGAGACTTTCTACTTTTTTGACTACCTTTATTTCTGGTCTCCTTCCTTCTTCACGTTGTTCCTGACTAGCCACCAAATACAGAAATCTAGCAGTTTCCTTTGGACTAGCAGTGGGTACTACAGCTATTCCACTGCGGACTATACTAGCAATCGCACCATAGACACTGTTAGGATGGACTTTTCTATACCTAAGTACACTACCTAGATTTCCCTCTAATATTAATATGGCTTTAGGATATACCTCTCTTAGCATTAGGACCTGAGTGAACAGATCTCTCTTCGTTAGAGTATTGAGAAAATCATTAACTGTCTTTCTCTCTATTCCTACATCCTTAGAGGCTACATAATCACCAATGGTAAGAGGCATAATCTTTACAATAGCACCGAATTTCTTTAAGTTCATAAGAATAGTTCTAGCATATGTAGCCTCCTTAGAATCCACTACTATCTTAGGTACGACTATCATATTCAATCCTATCTACAGATATAGAGGGAAGTAATTAATCCAATGCTTAAGTTTGAGCCCTCTTTGTCCTGTTATAACAATCCCTACATAGATAAGTTACTCCTATTTTTACGGAGCAGTCTTCGCATACTAAGATACCACACAAGTTACATACAGCTATAGATAGCTGGTTCTTACACTTTCTACACAGGGTCATCTCACAGATTTCACAGATCTTTTCTTTAGCATTAAATTCTAGAATACAAACTCTTCTACCACATATTCTACATTCGAACAGCTTAGTACTTCTTTCACCACAGATTTCACAGATCTGCATAGTCACGTCTTATGTAATACTTCAGCTACTTTAAAATGAGTATCATCCCCAAAATTTTTAAGACAGATTAAAAATCTTCTATGGGACACATTTTGACTTCGAGACTGAACCTATCGGACAGAAAGTTACTCTACTTACTTGCAGGTATGGATACTGTCATAAGTTACAGAGACATAACAGAAATCGTGTACAAGCTAAAGCAGCGTGGTGTAACTTTTCCCTATAAATTCAGCGAGCATAAGGGCAGTATACACTCACGAGAATTAGATAAAGCATTAAAAAAGTTAGTTCAACTAGGTTATTTAAAAGAAATATATCTACCAGGTTATAGGGACTATGGATTACTGTATATCAGAGCATATATGATAACAGAAAAAGTCAAGAAAATACTAGAAAACCCTAAGTTTTCGACTAAAGATAGAAAAAAGATAGATAAGTTCATCAAGAAACTCAAGGCAGAAATACTAGAAAGGGCGAGATAAAGCCATGCACTCTACTGCATGGATAGACGTACTTACACCCAAACAAGCGCTCATCGCCGTCTGTCTATATGAAGAATTTCAGAAGACAGGAGTAGATGTAATAATCACGTGTAGAAAATATGACTATACTATAAGTATTCTCAAGAAGAGATTAGAACCAGTAGTATTAGGAGAATTTGGAGGTAGAAGTCGTATAAGTAAGCTGATAGCCAGTTCAAAAAGACAGTTAGAGTTAAGTAAGTACTGGCTCAGTAAAAGAAATCCTAATCTCCATATATCTATGACTTCTCCTGAAGGAACTCGAGTAGCATTTGGTTTAGGGATACCAATACTCCTACTAAGTGATTCTCCACACTCTACATTTGTGAACAGACTTACTATACCCCTAGCTGATATAGTGATAGTACCTCAAGCTCTATCTCCTACTAACTACTCATATACTATCACTAAAGTAAATAAGTTTATAAGATTTAATGGAGTGTTCGAACTCATGTGGATTAAAAATTTCATCCCCAAAGAGAATGTATTGAAAAATTTAGGAGTAAATAAGTATGAGTATATTGTTTTAAGACCAGGAGAATTTAAGGCAGCTTATTATCCAGCTATGAATATCAAGCAATCAATAATGCTTGATATAGTAACAGAACTAGTAAAGCGTATTGATGTAGTGATATTACCCCGATATCACGATCAATACGAACTACTGAAGAGAGAACTGGGTAGTGATGTAATAGTACCACGCACAGCAGTTGACACACTTTCTCTAGAATACTACGCACTAGCTGTAATAACTGGTGGGTTAACAATGGCTACAGAAGCATCACTAATGGGCACCCCAGCCATTACGGTATTTCCAAAGAGATTAAAAATAGAACAATTCCTAAAGAGAATGGGTTTTCCAATATATCATATTGAAGTTAACGAACTCAGGGAGTTCATACTAAAGATACTAGAAGCACCTTGGAATTACCGAAAGGATACAAAAGAGTTATTATCGAAGTTGGAGAGTCCAACACCAATAATAATAGAAAAAAGCCTTGAACTCATAGAACTATCACAATCCAAGGGGTTTTAATGAAATTCACAGTACTCGTAGATACTCTAGTATCATCAGCATATAAGCGAGATAGAGTAGTCCCTGCACATGGACTAAGTATTCTAGTGGAGCATAGTAGTGGTATGAAGATAATGTTCTCTACTGGGCCAGCCTTTAGTATATTAGTGAACAACTCTACTGAACTGGGATTAGTGTTAGAGGGTGTGGACGTACTATTTATTCCTATATGGAGAAGACCACTAGCGGGTTGCTATGAAGATGTAATTACTAAACTAAAACCCAAACTAGTATGTACACCTCCTAGAGGACTGAGTAGAGGCTTTGAACATATAGTCAAATCTAGTTCACCCCTGAAGATAGAAAGGTACGTCTACAGTACTGGTATCATATCATATGGCCCATATGTGGAGCATGCAATGATTCTAACAGAGCATAACAGAGCCTTTCTCTTCATCGGGTGTGCAGCATACGGATTCAGTGAACTAGTACAAAGGACTAAGAATTTCCCACCACTTAGAGCTATAATAGGTGGATTTCACCTTTCGACATTGGACATTGAGAGATTCGGTATGCTGAGGCATTTGTACAACTCTCTCAAAGTAGACATAGTACCTCTCTTCTGTACCTCAAAAGAAGCAAGACAGAAAATTATTAATATGTTGAATAAGTCTTACGATCCAGGTGTTGGCTTTGTATATAGATACCCCTGAGGTCTATGCATATTCCCTACACCTCTTGTTGATATTAGCACTAGTATGGACTATACTGTATACACTGAGAATGTACAGTCATAAGGTAAGAAGGGAATTAGAAAAGAGGAATATAGTAATATATCCACTCCTCCTATATGCAAAAACTAGTAGGCTTAACGAATTTATAGTATCCATAGGTACTAAGATATCAAGACTAGTGAAAGTAATCTCAACAATATCCATCATTATTGGCTTCTTCCTAATGATTATCGCCATCTACTTTGTTCACATAAATATCGTGAACTATTTTACTGTACGTAGAGAGTTCTCACCAGTTACCCCTGTAATTCCTGGAATAACAATAGGTCCTGGTGTACTACCATATTTCCTACTTTCAGCTACTATAGCCTTTATAGTACATGAACTTGCACATGCATTTACAGCAGTCTCCGAAGGTGTCGATATAAAATCAGTCGGAGTAGCAGTATTCTTCGCCATTCCAGGGGCCTTTATAGAACCCAGTGAAGAGCAGTTTGAGAAGGCATCTTTGCTATCGAAATTGAGGATAGTATCTATGGGATCTCTCGCAAACATGGTGATATTTCTAATAACTATTATAGTTACTGGGTATATTTTTGAACCAGCTAATGCTGTAGTTGTAATTGATACCCTACGGGATTATCCAGCACATGGTATACTAAAAAGAGGGGATCTCATAATAAGCATAAACAGTACAAGGATCTACAATGTAACATGTTTGCATGAAGTTCTCTCAAGAAGTAGACCGAATAACATAATAGTATTAGAGATCATGAGATATGGTAGCATAAAACAGGTGAAGCTCAAACTTGCTGCATCACCAAGAAATAGTAGTAGAGGCTTCATGGGAGTTCAACTCTCAAACTATATGAAAGCTAGAATCTTTAGATTGGAAGATGTTCTTCTCTCACTGGAATTATTTAATTACCTGTACTGGATTGCACTACTTAACGGAAGTATCGCTGTGATAAACATGCTACCTATGTACATCTCTGACGGTGCTAGGATAGTTCAGGCAATAGCTGAAAAGTTTTTCGAAAAGAGTACGGTACGGAAGGTAGTACATGCAATCTCAATATACTCACTGATGATATTAATAATGAACATCATTTTAACATACATATGATAGTCCATGGGTGTGTAATTTGAGTAGTATAGATAAGAAGGTCCTCACAATCCTTATACCCATCATCCTAGTCGTATTGATAACACTGATAGCTTATAGATTGCCTCTGGAGAACTACCTTAGTGAGTATCCTCTCCTCCGTACACTCAAATGGTACGTTCCATGGAGAGTAGCTGTAGTGAATTTTGTACTATGGCTATTGTCACTTGTACTATACTTATGTGAGGTACGTGAAGTCTCAATTATGCTTCTCGTTTCAGGAATAATATTCGTGGTAGCTCACTAC
>QMRW01000048.1 GCA_003650785.1 Thermoprotei archaeon
CTACGATCTCTTCCGTTTTCATAGGAACTACCCTAGCATCAAACGACACTACTGTCTCTACATTAAAATTCTTCAATACCTGCAGAGTAAGTGCGCTACTCAAGATTCCAGCTACAATAGAATCCAGCTTCTCTACTCTCCTACTGAAGATAGCCTCTGAAGTAAACACATAGTTCACCTCATCCGAGAATACGTAGGCTAGGAATGGATTGAACCCCTCTCGAAATAGTACCTTAGCAGCTTCAACCATACACTTCATGAAGCGCTCGTCGAAAGGTCTCTCTAGACTTAAGACCTTTTCCAGTCTGTGGAAGGCTCTTCCATCACATCTAATGATGAAGGGGATACTAGGAGGTACTACTATACGAGAGTACACTTCATATTCCTTAAACTCTCTAATCTTCATTACAATCCATATATTAAATGTTGAATGACCTTAGAAGTTTTCACTTAATTAGAGGGTTTAATAGGGTGGAGCAGGTTTCACTGAACCCTTTTGAGGATGACATTTAAGCTTAGTATTTCAGCAATAAAAGTGTCATCCAAATGAGAGAAGAGTGCATAGCTCTCTGAACAACAGAAGCTCTCCCTCTTCAGTGAGACTCAAAGGAGAGTAGTAGGAGTATCAATTTAAATCAGGACTACATTTGAGAGTGTATGATGAGGTTGAAGAAAGAATACAGTAAGTACAGATTATTCATACTTGACTGTGATGGAGTAGTATGGAGAGGGGAGAATCCTATAGAATCAGCTATTGAGGCTGTAGAAGTACTAAGAGAAATGGGAAGGAGAGTAGTTTTCATGACAAATAATGCCACCATCTCCAGGAATGACTACTCGAATAAATTTAGTAGAATGGGACTATACGTACCACCCGAAGATATATACACTAGTGGTTATGGAGCAGCACAATTCCTAAAAGGAAAATATAGAACCACTTACATCATAGGCGAAGAGGGGCTTAAAATAGAACTCGAAAGTATTGGAATAAGAGTGAAGAATGAGGCAGAAAGTGTAGTAGTAGCACTAGATAGAGGTGTCACCTACACTAAAATAGCATACGCAGCTAAACTCATAAGAGGGGGGGCATATTTTATTGCTACTAACAGAGATCCAACAGTACCGGCAGAAGAGGGAGAGATACCGGGAGCAGGGGCTATAGTAGCTGCAGTAGAAGTAGCTTCAGGTAGAAGACCAGATATTGTCATAGGTAAGCCGGAGCCCTATCTCTTTAAATTAATCCTGAGAGATAATCCTACACCTAAAGAAGAGATATTAGTGGTAGGAGATAGAATCGAAACGGATATATTAGGAGCTAGGAACTTTGGAGTCGATTCTCTACTGGTGTTAACAGGAGTCACGAAGAGAGAGCATCTAAAAGAGTTAGACATAAGACCTACCTATGTGGTAAATACGCTAATAGAAATCTTTGAGTAGAAAGGCAGTACAGATGTATTACGTGGATATTACATAAATATTACATAAGTATCATATTCTAGAATACTTTCATTCAACTCTTAGATAGCAGTTATACCATATCCCTTTGCATATATTAGTGGTGGAAAGCTTGAAAACCATAAGGGTATCCGAGGATACACTTGAAGATATAAAGGCACTCAAGAAGTTACTAAAGTGTAGATCCTGCGATGAAGTCGTTAGGACACTAATAGTAGTATTCGTCAAGTTCTCGGAGATGGTGCCTAGGGATAGGAGAGAGCCACCAATAGGAGCGTACATTTAGCCAGATTCCCCTCTTTTATTTCCTAAAAATTTTAGGTGAAACTTATACTCTGACTACTAATTGAGAGCTAAAAATTCTAGATGTGATCAAGACCCCATACATAGAGTGGTAGGGGGAATAGTACTTGAAGCTGACTGGCTCCAAGTCCGATAGTCTCAGGGCCATCGAATAGGAGTCTAACCATAGAGCGCTCATCGAGAAGTAGCTTAGGTTCCGTATCTATCTCCTCAAGTAACACCTCTCCCCTATCCACCATCAGCCTTACACGTTCTCCAGTCTCCTTAATTCCTATCGAAATATCTATCTGTAGGCGAGAGCCTCTTTCAGAGAGTAGAGGGGAGTAGGCTTTTAGCGTATCCTTAAGACTCAGTATCTTTACCATTCCAACGGGTACAAGTCTCCATAAATAACATACTCGTCGAAGGGCTAGAAAAGTATCGTATATGTAATAAGGACAACTTACCTCGACTTCGGAAGCCCCATATTCCTTACCTAGAGTCATCAGGATAGAGTATATTAGTGGAAATAAGTTCTCTGGAGGTCCACCGTATTCTATTATACGATTCGGTCGATGCTCACTTATAAAAGCTATGTAGGCAGACTTCTCCTCTGAAAGGAAGACCATTAATCCAGGCATATCGAACAGTAACTCATAATCTCTCCTACTGCGCTCTATCACTATAGGTTCTTTATCGTGTAGGCTGATTATACTATCCAATAGATCACTTTCACCTCTATATCGAACTATACCTACCATAGAGGGCCTCCACTCGATCTCAAGTGATCTAACAGAGACCTTAAACAGAGCATACTTACCCGCCATCTCATAGCCAAAGTGACCATATCTCTGTCTATCACCCCACAAAATTGATAGGGGATACCCTTCCTTCCTCATCTTACTTATAGCATAGTTCATGAGCTTGGTCATAAAACCTCTTCCTCTGAATTCCTGCAGAGTAGCAACTCCACCTATACCCCCCATCATCACCTCTACCTTTCCTATTCTCATTTTGAGTGGGAATACTCCAACATGCGATACTATTCGATCATCTACTTTTATCACTAGTCTGTTCTCATAATCTACAGTCTCTCTACGCCAGACATGTGGATACCTCCTAGGAAAGTAGCCTCTACTATGTCGGTATGAGGTCTCTAAGAATACCATTAACTCGTCATAATCCTCTGGTCTACATGTGGTGATTTCGAAATCCATGTAGGACAGAGATACTATATCAATTTTAAAGGTTTCCTTAAGAGCTGAACTAACCTTTTTGAAGAGGTATCACTATTCAATTTGGTGGAAAAATGGGATTAAGGACCGATAGCATTCATGCCCATGAGTACTTCGATAGAACTACGGGAGCATTCATACCCCCTATCTACCAGATAGCGATGTTCGAACAACCTGGATGGACTAGAACTACAGATAGAGGTACAGATCTGAAGTACTCCAGAGAGGAAAATCCCACAGTCCGTGCACTAGAGAAATTACTAGCACGTCTAGAACTGGCTGAAGATGCATTGTGCTTCTCTAGTGGCATGGCTACAGTAGCAACAGTCTACTTCTCCCTATTAAAGAGAGGAGATGTAGTAGTAATCCCCATGGAGTTATATGGTACAAGTCTTCAACTAGCCCTGGAGCTACGTAAATATGGAGTTGAAGTACTGCTATCCTGGCCAGAGACCGATAAGATAATCGACATAGTGAACAGAAAGGTTAAACTAGTCTTCATAGAGACTATGACAAATCCCATGCTAAGAGTTATAGACGTACCAGAGCTAGCTAAAGTATGTCGTGATCTAGGTGTAGTACTAGTAGTAGATAACACATTCGTCACACCAGTACTATACCAGCCCATGAGAGATCATGTCGATATGGTCATCCACAGTATGACAAAGTACATAGCTGGACATAATGACGTAGTAGCAGGAGTACTAGCTGGAAGTAAGAAGAGGGTTATAGAGGTATGGGATTGGAGGAGGAAGCTAGGTAATATACTTGCACCCTTCGAAGCCTATCTAGTGTTAAGAGGAGTAAAGACCCTAGGAATTAGAATGAAGACTCATTGCGAAAATGCACAAGCTATAGCAGAATTTCTACGAGATCATCCCAAGGTGAAAGAGGTATACTATCCAGGACTCTCAGATGATAGATATCACTCTATAGCTAAGAGAGTATTCAAAAATGGCTATGGTGGAGTAGTCAGCTTCAAGGTGAGAGGAGGTAAAGAGGAGGTACTAAAGATACTAAGGGAATTGAGTATTATTAAAGCAGCACCAAGTCTAGGAGGTCCAGAATCGCTAATATCGTATCCAATCATAAGTGCAGCCAAAGTCATCCCCGATGATATCAGAGAGAAACTGGGTATAACAGAGGAACTCCTCAGACTCTCCGTAGGACTCGAAGATGTTGACGATCTAATAGAGGATCTGGATAATGCTCTTAAGAAGATCTAGTACGATTGAGGAGGATAGTATTGAAAATAGAACCAGAGAAGTGTAGAGAGGTAGCTAGTGTAATTGCAGATCTCGAACTTAAAGAGGATAAGTTCACAGATCCCTATTTCTATCCCCCTGTACATGACTCCGTAGAGCATGTTGCTAGATTTTTCTTCTTCGTAGTAGCAATAGATCATAGAACTAGGAGAGAAGGCATAAGATATGAGGAGACTATAGATGGAAGGAAATTGAGAGGTTCAGAGCTCCTCTTTAGATTAAGTATCATTAAGTACTACTCGAATAGAGAGTTCTTCTCCCCGTATAATATGAGTAATATAGATGTTGAGAGCTTGAAAGCATGGCTGAATTATGGGCAGGCTACTATCTGGGATCCTGAAGTTAGGGCATATCTACTTCGAGATTGTGCTATCAAGCTATTGAAACTCTATGAGGGTAGTGTGAGTAGGATAATAGAGATGAGCAGAGGAAGACTACGCGGTACTACTGAGGAAGGGCTACTCGATAGACTTAGGGTATTTAGAGCATATGAAGATCCAGTTGAAAAGAAGTCATTCCTACTGGTGAAGTTCTTAATGAGAAGAGGTATCTTCACTCCTATCGATTTGGAAAATCTCCAAGTGGCTGTGGATAACCACCTAGTAAGAGTGGCTGTGAGAATTGGAATAGTAAGTTTAGAGGAATACGAAATTCCATGGTTCATGAATTCAGCTGACTATGAAGCTGATATCATAGTGAGAATGCATGTCAGGAAAGCCTATAAATTGGTAGCTGAACTCTCCCACATAGATCCAACACTACTAGATGATCTCATGTGGACATTGGGAAGGAACTACTGTCTATATGGAACCCCTCTCTGCGATAATAAACAAATTCAAGTACTAAGTACTTCAGGCTGTCCATTTAGAGGTATATGTAGAGCCTACCATGAGAAGGACCTCAGAAGATTAAATGAGCACAAATACGTGCACACATGGTACTATTAGTACTGATATTGGCGTAAAGTCAGCTGCTAAGGAGCTGTGAAGGTACCACTCACAGATACTATGACCTAAACATTTAAATTCATCATGAATACTAACATGAGAGGGAACGGAGGGTTTAGGTGTTTATGATATCGGAGGGGACACCACTAAAAATGCTGTTTAAAAGTTTGAACAATACAATATTAGTAAAACTTAAAGATGGTAGTGAAATTCTAGGAATACTAGAGAGATGCGACCCTAATATGAATATGATACTACTTGAGGCTAAGGAGATAGACGAGAATAATGGTAAACCCCTTACTAACTATGGACTAGTCTTCATCAGAGGTAGTAATGTCCTGTTTGTAGTATTCGACCCCTCTCAAGTAATCTATGAGTAGGAGTAATATTAATCGAGAATTGATGTAAAATCTTAAATCTATAAACTGAGCTCTATTGATGGGGTAGGACTTGAAATCAATGGAAGACTTTATCAAAGTAGAGAGGATTAACTGGAAACCTATGAAAGATAGGGAATTTGAAATAGTCGAGAGAAAGGGAAGAGGACATCCAGACTATATAGCGGATTCCATAGCTGAAATAACCAGCAGGTATCTATGTCGCACTTATAAAGAGAGATTTGGTAGAGTACTGCACCACAATGTGGATAAGGTACTAGTTGTAGGAGGACAAGCATGGAGGACCTTCGGTAAAGGGGAAGTTCTCCAACCTATATACATTATGATAGCAGGAAGAGTCACTACAGAGGTAGAGTTAAAAGGTACTAGACATCGCATTCCAGTAGGTCCTCTGATAATTAGAGCAGCACAGGATTGGCTTAGAGAGAACTTTAGAGAATACCTAGATGTGGAGAGACATGTTATAATAGACTATAGGATAGGGAGTGGAGCAGTAGATCTCACACGACTAGTAGAGAAAGAAATTCCACTAGCAAACGATACTTCGGTTGGCCTCTCCTTCGCACCACTAACAGAGACTGAAGAACTAGTCCTCAGAATTGAAAACTACCTGAACTCACCAGAGTTAAAAAAGGAACTTCCTCAAGTAGGAGAAGATGTAAAGGTTATGGGGCTTAGAGAAGGAGATTTGATAAATGTAACTATAGCAGTAGCAATGATGTGTCAACATATAAAGAATCTAGAGGAGTATAGAGCAGTAAAGGAAGAGATAAAGGAGAGAGTCTTAAAAATTGCCTCTGAGATTACTGATAGAGAAGTCAAAGTTCACGTAAATACTGCTGATGACTACTCCAAGGGATCTGATGGTGTCTACTTAGTCGTAACAGGTACCTCAGCAGAACATGGAGATGATGGAGCTACAGGTAGGGGTAATAGAGTACATGGTTTAATTACACCATTGAGGCCTATGTCACTAGAGGCTACTGCTGGTAAGAATCCTACAAGCCATGTTGGTAAAGTGTATAACGTCCTAGCCGATAGAATAGCCAGTAGGATTTACAGGGAGGTAGATAGTGTAGAAGAAGTATATGTTTATATGCTCAGTCAGATAGGAAAGCGCATAGATAGACCACAGATCTTAGGTATCTCGATAATTCCTGAAAGTGCTGAGAAGTTCAACAACATCAGGTATGAAGCCACAAATATTGCTATTGAAGAATTAAGTGTAGAGAATATACTAAAGATTTCAGATGAGATAATACAAGGTAAGGTAAGATTATTCTAATTGACCCAATCGAGCTTTACGGTATTCCTCAAGTATTCTCCACAACTCCCTACTATTTTCAACTTCCCTCCTCAACTCCTCTCTCATATTATCAAGTATCTTCCTTACACTTGAGCTAATGACTAGGCCATCTTCTAGTACTACATACTTCAAGTTTGTAGAACTAAGTTCTAACACTGGTATACCCTTACTCAATAACTGTTGCTTCAGATGTGGGGCCATACTATCTTTGACTATAACCCCTCTTACACCTATCGAGTACATTAGGTTTACATCTTCAATCTTGATATTTTCAGGGTTTTTAATGAAAACTATATCATTGTATAGTTCTAGAGTAGTCTTAGCCATCAGAGATTCAAAGGGTACTATACGTTCCGCTCTACCGTCAAGTACATCCTTAAGTACACTCTTCCACCTATCTATAGTCCTATCCTTATGGACCAGCATACTCTCCAGAGTCTTCCTCTCTTCTTCAAGTCTATTTATCCTTGAGATCAGTTTAACTATAGTCTCCTCCCTGAGTATTCTTTCGAACTTCTCACTCCTCATTTCATAGACTTTCCTCCTTAGCTCTTCTATAAGCTCCTCTCTCTTCTTAAGTTCCCTTTCAAGCTTACTTATGGTAGTCTTAAGTCTATTAATTTCATCTACTAGATGTTTCTTCTCTACCTGACTCTCCTGCTGAGGTTTGTAGGGAACTACCTTGGGTACTACTCTAGACTTAAGTGCTAGATCTATAGCTTCTTTTACACATCTCCCTCTTACTATCAAGGCCTTTACTTCATCCAGCTTCACATCCTTCAATTTCATCCTATTAATCTCATTTTCCGCTCTCTTGAAGAGCTCATTATAGCGTTCGTAGGCTTTGAGTACTGCAGCTAGAGCATCTCTTTCATGATTGTTAGTTATCTTAACTGAAGTTTTCTCCACTACTCTTAGAACCTCTCTCCTCTTCTCATCTATTGTCAATGTCCTCTTAGGATAGAATAGTGTGGCCGCTAGTGAGGTTGCAAGTTTTTTGACGTACTCTGGTGGTGGATTTACATCTGTAGCAATCAGTATAGGTTTACCGTGCTTCAATAGTAGTTCCAGTAGACTATTCCTACTAAGGCCTCTCCTACTGAAGACGGATATTATACTGCCTGAAAGATCCATTATCGCTACTCCAGTAACCATTCCTGGATCTACTCCTACCATCAGATATCTCTTCTGAACCTCTACTTTATGTCTACGAGGCTTTTTCAAAGGCTCAAACTGGATTTCCTCTCTAATTACAGGTTTAATTACGATCTTCAGATCATGAGTCTTACTACTCTTAACTATACCCTGTAACCCTCTTCTGGAGGTATAAGCTATAAATAGACTTCTGACAAGCCCTCCCTCCCCCTTCCGTACGAAGAGATCATAGTCTATACCAGCTTCTTCTAGAGAGTGTTTTATCTCATTAGTAGCCCTCAGAACCATGGTATTAAGATTCCTCTCGTAGCGTCTAGCACTCATCCCCCCAGAGCCTATACTTCTCCCCCTAGTAACTAGTATTAGAGTCTCCTCTCCTGTAACCAACACTCTGCTACCAATACCAACCATCGCTAGTCGAGCTATTACTTCTGCACTCTTAAGAGGATCTAACTTACCACCAGTTAATGGAATCAGTCCATGCTTTTTAGCTAGATGCTCTAAGCTTTCATAACCCTCATGAGTCCTCGTTACCTGTACTATCTCGGAGTACCTACTCATCTTCAGGAGGATCTTTTTAAGTGTAGCAGTATTAGTCGAGATCTCGAAGATATTATCTAGAGCTATGGCATCTGGTCTAGACTTACTGATTAGCTTTAGTAGTCTCCTGAGCCCTACACTAGTATATCTCGATACTACATTATTCCCACATAATAGTACTACTGAAAATCTAGGCTCGCCTTTTTCAGGACTTTCACCTGGAAGTATATCTATGCCCATTATAGTTTTGAACATCTATGTTACACCTAGTTCACTAAATATACTTTCTACATTCAAGTCTACCTTATATTTTCTTCTGAAGAACTTGGATAATATAAGTATATCCCTCTTTAAAAGAAGAGGAGCAGAGGGATGTATACTAGGTACCCACTGAGGCCAATCTATTATCAACACTCTATCTCCCTCCTGAATCACTACATTATACTCACTTAGATCACCATGGACTATACCAGCATCCTTGAAAGC
>QMRW01000049.1 GCA_003650785.1 Thermoprotei archaeon
AAATACTACTATGAAGTATTCCATGCTCGTAAATTAGCTCCAGTAGAGCTATGGTTAGAGAAGTGGGATACTAGAAAGTACTTCCAGGAGGCTAAACTCGCCATAACAGTAGATGGCACTTGGTGCTGGAGAGAGAAATGGGGTCCAGGTATGCCCTACGAGATTCGAGATATAGAGAAGGTAGTAGGATACGCTCTCTTCCCGGGTTCAGGAGCTCCCGGTGCGCCCAAGTACATAAGCTTGACAGGTGCCTACTGTTATGCTATATGGGCTAAGTCGAAACATAAAGATATAGCATGGGAACTACTTAAAGAACTTGTAAAGCCTGAGTACATGGCTGAATGGGGTTATAGAACCTCCCACCTAGTAACAGCCGAGGATGCAATGATAGGAAAGTATGCTGAAGATCCCTTCTTGAAATGGGCTGCAGAGGTACTGAAGCACAGTCTTCCAAAGCCCCTAATACCCGGAGTTAAGAAGTACTTAACCCTACTGAAAAGGGTAGTGATAGACTACTTGCTACCCGAGGCAAAGACTCCTGAGGAATGTATGGACATATTTGCAGAGATGGCTACTAAGGAGCTAGGTGCGGATAAAGTAAAAGCATTACCACCATATAAATTGTAGGGAGATCATGCTAAAACTAATCAAATTTTTTTCATTATCGAATATATATAAACTGCTTCATAGAGTGCTGAGAGATATTAAGAGTGGATTAATTGATATATACCTACCTCTGTTTCTCGTTCCAGCTCTTACTCTATTGATAGTATTTCAACTAATCCCTACTATATGGGCTATATGGTATAGTTTCACCGATATAGAACTTCTGGGAAGAAAGTTATTTGAATATAATTTTATAGGATTTGAAAACTATAGTGATCTTGGAGAAGATCCTATATTCTGGAAGTCCATGAGTGTAACTATGGAGTACTGCATCTACTCATTGGTGATTCGATTTACAATAGGCCTGGCAGCAGCATTCTACATAACATCAAAAATGCGTATCGCTAAGTATATAGTAGCTTTACTCCTACTACCCTATACTATTCCTGGAACAGTTATTCCCTACATATGGCTGAGTATGTTGGATACTAGGTATGGTACTTTAAATAGACTACTTGCACTAGTGGGTCTTCCTCCTCAGAGTTGGGTCTACAGAAGGGCTATGGAGAGTGTCATAATGATCAACTGTTGGGCTGGATATATAATGGCAATGCTCATATTGGCATCAGCACTTAAAAGCATACCAGAAGAGTACTATGAAGTATGTGAAATATATGGAGCCTCTAGGTTATTTAGATTTCTCCATATAACACTACCACTGATAAAATATCCTCTCATACTATGTATTATTTTAATATTTAAAGAGGATATAGATGACTTCACCTATGTCTACATGTTTACTGAAGGAGGCCCACACTATAGAACTGAACTCCTCTCACTATATGCATATCATAAGGCCTTTGCCTACTACGAACTTGGATATGGGTGTGCTGTAGGAGTAATTGTAGCGATAATAGTCTTCCTACTAACCCTAGCTCAGATAAAGTTATCTAGGATAGCATGAGGGGATATTATGTACAAGGGTTTTTTGAAGAATATAACGGAACCAAGCCTCGAAGTACTTAGATACGTCATACTGATAGCAATGCTGTTCTACATACTTACTCCGTTAGTATGGTTGTTCATCACAACTTTTCATCCAAGAGGAGGCCCTTACCTAGAGATACCCGAAAAACCTACCCTAGAGAATTTTCTGATACTATTTGGAATAGTCAAGATGAGGGTTGGTGCTGCTGCTCATCCAGTGTACATGCATAAGTGGCTCTTAAATAGCTTTATAATAGCCATAACCACGATGATTATAGTGGTAGTACTGAGTGCTATGGCTGGATATGCGCTATCGAGACTTAAGTTCAGAGGAAAAAGCATACTTATGGCATCACTCTTGATAATAGGCTTCATGCCTACAATAGCTAAACTCCTACCATTATATAAACTGTGTATAATGCTGGGCTTTATAAATAACTTAATAGGTGTGGCTATAGTAGTAGCATCGGGAGCGCTTCCAGTACAAATATGGATAATGAAGGGATTCTTTGATCATATACCCAGAGATCTAGAGGAACAAGCATGGATTTTCGGTTGCTCAAAGCTATCTGCACTATTTAGAGTGGTGATGCCGGCAGCGGGACCAGGACTTATGGTGGTAGCCTTTTTCAGTTTCTTAGCTGGATGGGGTAATTTTACAGTACCACTTATTCTGATAAGGACTGAGACTCTATTTCCAGTCTCCCTTGGTATAGCTTCAGTATTCTTACATCATCCAGGAGAAATAGGGCTAGCCGTAGAATACGGCCCTCTCTGTGCCCTCTCATTAATCTATGCTCTTCCATCAATCATATTGTACTATCTGACTAGAAGGTATTTAATGCACATTAAACTAGCAAGAATAGAGGTAGGTGTATAGTTATGGTAGAGATATTCCTTGAGAAAGCTACTAAGTATTTTGGAGATGTAAGAGCGATTGAAGATATTACATTAAAGATAAGGAGTAAAGAGCTGATGGTACTATTAGGTCCTTCTGGATGTGGAAAAACTACGACATTAAGACTAATAGCTGGACTTGAGAGATTAACTAGAGGAAAAATCTACATTGGAGATAGATTAGTTGATGATGCAGTCAAGTCATTTACTCCCCCGAGATACAGAAAGGTATCTATGGTATTCCAGAGTTATGCTCTATTTCCTCATATGAACGTCTATCAGAATATAGCTTTTCCTGCAGTATTAGCTAAGTGGTCGAAGAGTGACATCAGGAAAAGAGTTCTAGAACTTGCTGAAATGTTCGGTATAAAAGAATTATTGAATAGAAAGCCACATCAACTATCCGCTGGACAGCAGCAAAGAGTGGCACTTGCAAGAGCACTTGTAATACAGCCTGAGATCCTCCTCTTAGACGAGCCACTTGCAAACCTAGATGCTAAGCTTAGGACTGCTGCTAGGGCTATGATCAAAAGACTACACCTGAAGTTTGGTTGTACCACAGTTTATGTAACTCATGACCAAATAGAGGCCATGGCAGTAGCTGATAGAATAGCAGTACTGAATGAGGGAATACTACAACAAGTAGGATCGCCCGACGAACTATACACTAAACCAGCAAACACCTTCATAGCAGACTTCATAGGGAGTCCATCTATGAATATTGTCGAATGCACATTCGACGAGGAAAAATCGATCTTAGATTTTGGGATATTTCATATTAAGGTTCCCGAAAATATAAGCAAGGCACTAAAAGGATGTTCTGATGTTATTTTTGGAGTGAGACCTGAGAGGATAGAGATATCTCCAAGCAGGATCCCAGATGGGGTTGAGATGGAAGTATATGTTGTAGAGCCATTAGGAGATAGAAATATAGTAACAGTTAGTAAGGGAGAGATAAGCTTTAAAGTAGTCACGCCCCCAACCTTCAAAGTAGATATAGGAACTACTGTATGGTTGAAATTTAATATTAATGATATACATATATTTGATAAAAAGACAGGGAAAGCGATAATTTAGTAAAAAAATAAGTTCATGCTTCTAATTATAAAGTCATGTCAAATGCTATTATAAATTTGTTACTGAGCGGCCCAAGCTATCGAATTAATGCCATGAAAATACAGAATTCTTTCAAGATCAAGTTCTTTAATTTACACTAGAATCTATCCAGATTCTATGTCCGTAAAATACCAGCAAAATAAAAGCCTCATACTCAGGGATGACTGTATTATCTCTTGGAATATATTTATATACATGTTAAGCGCTCCCATACTCGTGAGATAGAGTGTTACCCCTTAGTGAAGTAGACAGAGTACTACTCTCACATGCAAAATACGTATGGCAAGAGGCAAATAGGCTCCTAAGAGAAGGGACTCCCTATAGAAAGTTTAAGCTATTTAAGAGAGAGTGGGAATTAGAACTCTATAATATACTTAGTGATCTACTCGGAGAGGTCTTTATACATGGTAAGGATTGCGGATTTGTAGGCGATAGTGGTTCTAGGTGGGTGTGTATATGTGATGTATTCGATGGCTCTAGGAACTTCTACGAAGGATTAAAGTACTACTCTTATAATGTAGCTCTAGCAAGGGATGATGATATAGTATATGCCCTTTGTGTAGATTTAGAGAACTTCGATATTTATAGAGCTGAAAGAGGTAAAGGTGCAACTCTCAATGGAGAGGACTTGACAAAGATATCTAGAGAATACCTTGAAAGCGGTGTGTCCAAGGGTATAGTATTGAGTTCAAATATGTCGATACCTGGACTACCCACAATGCATTTTAAATGTTCATCCCTAGAGCTCTGTGCACTAGCTAAAGGTGTTGCAGAGGTGCTAGTAGGTATTTCCTGGAACGAGGATATAGCGGCAGCTTACTTAATAGCACTAGAATCCGACCTTCAGATTCTCGATTGGAACTTCAAACCTATAAAACTCCCTACGAGATATAGAGAGAAACTTAGGTATATTGCTGGAAAAAGTGATAGAATAGAAAAATATTCAAATATACTTAGCTTCTTGAAAAAATGGATCACCATGGGAGTGAATATAACCCTTATGACAGTTACACTAGGTATTTCAACAATAACATCACTAGTAGATACTCTAATGAATTATACACTACTATAGAACGTTCTAAATTGTACAAATGATGTTGTATCCTAAATAATCGAACTACTAGTAGCTAGTGGATCAGTATTTGCCCTGTCCTTCGCTCGCTTTGATGTCCTAGGTATATGTTAAGTATCCTACTGGTTGTTCCTCTAGACGAATGGTTCCTCTGAGCTTGGATATCGCTAGATCTATTCCTCCTAGGTAGTCTATACTCTTACCTGGATTGTTATAAAGTTAATTTACTACCCCACTTTTCTGAGAATACTATATCCTCAAGTGTTCTTCTAGGTCTAGGAGGAGGACTTTCAGCAGGTACTCCTATAGGCAGTAGTGCAATCACTCTATACTGTTCTGGTATGTTCAGTATTTCCTTCACTTTGTCCTCATTAAATGCTCCTATCCAACACGTTCCATAGCCTAGTTCAGTAGCGACTAATACCATGTGTTCCATGGCTATCATTATGTCTCTATCATGCCATCTAGGCGATCGACCAGGATCGGATACTCCAATTACTATAACATCAGCATCGGCTATAAACATCTGATGTGCTGCAGCTTCAGCTAGCCTTCTCTTAGTACTCTCATCTCTGACTACAATGAAATACCAGGGTTGCCTGTTACCTGCGGAGGGAGCTAGTCTAGCTGCTTCAAGTATACTCCTAAGATCATCATCCTTTATATGTCCCGGACTATATCTTCTAATACTTCTCCTCTTCTTTATTACTTCCAGGACTTGCATATTGGTTTAGTGATCATTATGCTATTTAAATGTACGCCTTGAAGTATGTAGATGATCAGTAGGATCACTCAAAAGAGGTTAAGAATACTATGAGCCTTTGATGAACTTAAAGGAGACATTGAACTTAGTGAAACCCAAGGGAATAACAGATCAATACTTAGAACCTATTAGTATTTATGAAGACTTATAGTCCTTGAGCTCTATTTTACTATGTTACAATACATATTGTACTCATGTTAAGATGTCAAAAAACTTATAAGTTACTCTTAAATTCACTATATGGTATAGTGTGAGAATATGAGGAGGGATACTTTAAATATTCCGAGGGTGCTTCTAGCAGAATCACTCAAGGAATTCAAGGAATGTTACGGTAGTTGTGCTGAGGCATTACTCTGGCACTTAGGCAAAATATTGGGTAAGAAATATTTCGAGATGTTAAAAGAGGAGGGGAGAGAACCTAGGGACTTTAGAACAGCAGTTAAGAGATTGGAGGAGTTAGGAATTGGTGTATTTTCAATAAATACAGTAGATGGTGAACTGGGCATAAAGTCTAGTGAATTGGCTGAAACGGGCAATTTCATCACATTCATTCCAGGGATTATATCTGGATTCCTAAGTGCAGTATTTGGCGTCAATATAAACGTTCCAGCACTCTCCATGACTAACAATATTGTGATAAGGATAGAGAAAGAGGTCAGGTTATATAGGCGTAGCTCAGTCTGATATAGGGTGTCAACTCACTTATAGTAAAAGTCTTCTCAATAGAAGCCCTATAATACAGTCTCTTACCTACAGCATCTATATCTAGTAGTGCTTTCAGAGGTATCAAAACACGTCTTATTTTAACAGAGTTCTTGATCTCTCCTCTCTCTACAACTCTAGCTATCTCAGGTTCAAGGACTATTACTCCATCAGGATGTAGTTCCGCCTTTACTAGTCCCTCCAATATAAACCCTCTTCTGGTCTCCTCTATCATCTCTTCTAGCCTCCAATCTCCCGGTCTGATCACTAGATTGGTCTGCATAGGTCTAGGCATCACAGATATCCCTCTAGCATTTCCCATAGGTTCAGAGTTCAGTACACTAGCAGTCCATCTAGTATGCAATAAGTTCACAATCCTACCATTTTCTATAAGATGCTTTGGTCTACATAGAACTCCCTCATCATCCACTTTCATACTGCCTACAGCCCATGTTATAGTTGGATCATCTATTATTGTAAGTTCATCTGAAAGCACTTGAGTTCTTCTGATGTACCTCTTAAATAAAATTATTCTGTCCGCTTCTAGCATATGTACTATCTCGTGGAAGAGTGCCCCAGAGTTCATGTAGTCTAATATGACAGATTGTTTAGTATTATAGAGCAGTGGGTTTAAGGGTCTAGCAGTAGCCATAGCTCTAAGTCTCTCTAGTGCTCCTTCCACCATATCCTCTATTGTATCCTTCAAGTGATCTATCGATAGAAATGCTGAGTATTCCCCTGCTACATGTTCTCCACTGATTAGATAGATTGCTATCTCCGCTAGACCTCTAGATTCAATGTATTGACTTCCATCACTATTAATCACTAGTTTACGAGATATAGTATGCGTAAAGCTTACTTCACTACTTGCTTTCCTAGTCCTACTTTTACTCTCTATAGTATTGATACAAGTCTTCAGTATATCTAATACCTCATCCTCGGTCATGAGCTCATTATCGCCAAGAGAGAATGTGCCTTTAACTGGATGAACCTTATACATTTCACCACTATGGCCGGTAGCATACCTCCTCATCGTACTCTTTTTCTTTAAAAGCTCTGTAAAGTTACTTACATTTGATGAGAGAATGCTCCAAACTCCATTACTCCATGTTCTTAGGTAGACTGTAGAGTCTGAGTACGTACTAATCTCTTGAGACAAAAATCTATATGCACAGCTTATGGACTTAGTGTATATCTGTATAGCATCACAGTAATCTACATTCTTCTCTAAAGCTCTTACAGCTTTTATAGCTCCTGATAGATCTAGCGAGTTCAAAATAATACCCGATATCTAGGAATATGTACTCGTAGCGTATAAGTTTAACGATGAGGGTGATACTAACACACGATGTGGACTCTATAAAAAAGCCTCTAAAACATGTATTAAAAGTGAGAAAAAGATTCAGTATAAGGGATGTAATTAAGCATGTCCTAGGCCTAAAGAACCTATATAATAATATAGAGGATGTGATGGCTTTAGAGGACACTTATGGTTTTAGATCCACTTTCTTCATTCCAGTAGATCTCTTTCCTCTACTGGAGATAGAAGATATACTTAAGGAGTTAGTTAGGGGTGGTTGGGAGGTAGGTCTACACTATGTAGTGGAGAGCGTACAGAACAGAGCTCTTATGAAAATAAAAAAAGAGTTCCTTCAATCGATAGTAGGAAAAGTCCTAGGTGTTAGAATGCATCAACTACTTGTAAATATAGAGCTATTAAAAATAGCGAAAGACTTAGGATTAGCTTATGACAGCAGCTACAGAGCCTATGAAATAGGTAAATTCTCTCCTATTGTAATGGAATGTGGCATACTGGAAATACCTATCGGAATAATGGATACCGATCTCTTCGGCAGGCTCATGATGGATGAAAGAAAAGCTATTAAGTACATAGTTTCTAAGGTAGAGGAAGCTAGGGAAGAAGGAATTATAACACTACTGTTTCATCAAGAATCCATACATATGAAGGGGGGTAGGATATATAGGGATATTCTAGAGTACATACATAGACATGAATATAAGACGTTGACTTGTAGAGATGTTGTGGTGAATGTGAATGAGTAGGATCCTTGTTACGGGTGCTGGTGGTATAGGCGGTGTCAATTTTATAAGAGCAATAAAGGTAGCCTGTAGTGATATATTTATAGTCGGAACTGACTATTTTAAATATCACTTAGAATTTATTGACATGGATAAAAAGTATAGAACTCCTAGGCATGACTCGCCGGAATTCATTGAAATCTTGAATAAAATAATTGAGAATGAGAATATAGAATTTATACATCCACAACCAGAAGTAGAGGCAGAGGTTATTGCTAAGAATAGACACAGATTCAGAGTTAAGATGTACCTTCCAAGGGGAGAGATTTTTGATATATGTAGAGATAAATACCTAACAGCTCTCAGACTAAGTAATTATGACCTTGTTCCCAAGACATATCTTTACACAGAAGTAGATGATATAGATAATCTACTAGAGGAGCTAGGGGGAAAAGCTTGGATAAGGGTTAGACGTGGTGCTGGAGGAAAACTTAGCCTTCCAGTATTTAGTTCAAAGGAGCTAAAATACTGGGTTGAACTATGGGTTACAAAGGGTAGAGCTAGGTATAAGGACTTCATAATTCAGGAATATCTGCCAGGAAGAGATTTTGCATGGGATAGCCTCTGGTATCGTGGAGAGCTTGTTACTTCCTATGCTCGTGAAAGATTGGAGTACATATTCCCCCATGTATCACCATCTAGGATAACAGGTACTCCAGTAGTATCTAGGATAGTAGTGGATCCCAGAATAAACGAGGTAGCTATGAAAGCAGTA
>QMRW01000050.1 GCA_003650785.1 Thermoprotei archaeon
ACTTCATTTGCTAGTGCTATGTTGACATCCCTATAAGCTCCTTCTACTAGCTTTTCTAACTCTGCAGCCCTAGGACTAGACATGACAATAATCCCTCTACTGGCTATTAGACTGTAGAGTGTTTTGACAATATTCGTACTCCTAGGCCCTATGCCAGCTACTATTTTTGGATATCTCTCCTCGATATCCTTTACAGCCCGTCCTACCATCACTCTTTCAGGACTATAGGCTAATCCGAAATCCTCCTCAACTCTTAATCCGCTTTCTCTCTCTAATATCTCCTTCACTAATTCCTCTGTAGTTCCAGGTGGGACACTAGTCTCCACCACTACTACATCTCCTCTCTTCAATCCCTTTCCTATTTTAGTAGTCGCATCAATAAGGGGATTAAAGTCAGGCTCACCATTCTTGAGTAGAAGTGGAACTATCACGATTTTCAAATCACTCTCCTTCGATGCTAGAATTCCATCAGTAGTAGCCCTAAAGAACTTCTTCTCAAGAGCATTTTTCAAGGTCTCGATAACTACTTTTTCTTCGTGATCTATGATACCTCTATTAAGTCTATTCACTTTATCACTATCGACATCCACTCCCAGAACCTTAGCCCCTACTCTCAACCATACAGTAGCTATAGCTAGTCCCACACCCCCCATTCCATATACTGCTACTCTTAGTGCACCTTCTCTTACTCTTCTTTCTAGTGTAATTTTATCCTCGAATAGTAATGGCATTATCGTCTCCAGTAAACTAGTTTGTAGAAATATATAATGTTCTCTATTAAGAGTATAGTCTTCTCTTCTTTCTTACGAGTGATAAGTTTAAGTAGCATTTAGGGAGCAGAGTTTTACGAGACTAGTCACTTGCTTTAGCCTTCAATTACTCCCGTCGCTCCTTGTTAGAGAGGTTGGACTTTTTCCATGTAGAACTTCTCCAGTCTAATACTTCTAACAGTCTTCTCTGAAGCCTCCAACTCTTTCTTCTGATGTTTCTAACCGCTAAACTAGGTGATCTCTTACTTGAGTATACTCAAGTACTACTTTAAGTAGCAATAAGTCACTGTAAGGGTTGCATATGGATTTCCTAGTATATCTATGACAAGTCCTAGGGTTTCTTCTGTTATAATTGCTATTAAATTTACCAAGAATATTAATAATGCCTGTTATTCTTCATTCTCTCGTTTTTCTCTTCGCTTTTCTAGCTGATGTGAATACTATGGGTTTTGTATGCGTGAAAACTTAAACGGGAACGTTCAAGTTAAACTGAAGAATTCCTAGTTTTCAAATATCGGACTCTTTCATAATCATTCTAGCATATAGTATTTTTCAGAATCTCCTTAGCTTACATAACAAGCTCATAAACTTATATCTACATAAGGATAAAAAGCTAGGCGAAAATACTATGAAGAGAGTTAAAGATGTTATTGTAATAGGATTAGATGGAGCTATGTTGTCTTTTGTGAAGAAATTTGTTTCGGAAGGAGAATTACCAACTTTTGAGAGCCTGATATCAGAGGGCGTAATTGCTGAGTCAGTCCCATGTCCTCCCTGTGACACTCCTACAAACTGGACTACAATTGCTACTGGAGCCACTACAGCTGTTCATGGTGTAACTAGCTTTTACCTCCACTTTCCTGGAGAACCCCTTGAATTAGGCTTGAAGTTGAGACATCGTGGACAACTAGCTGAATTTTGTAAAGCCGAATACATTTGGGAAGTTGCAGATAGATATAAAATCAGGACTCTAGTAGTTAACTATCCAGCAGGTTGGACTAGTAAATTAAAGAGAGGAGATATGATAGTTGGATCATGGTCTATGCCTAACGTACCACCTAAAGTGTTAGTTAATAGTTACACATATAGTACTCTTCCAATAAAGAAAGAAAAACCCATTGAGCTCGTGGGCAAGGTTAAGGAAGTTGAGGGGTTAAAGAGTTTCTCTCCTATTATGAAAGTTAGGGTAAAAGTAGAAGAGAATAAGACGTTAATATCTCCTATCTTACTGGATCTCTACGTATCCGATTCGAAAGGAGAAGGCTATGATAGTGTAATTCTCATACGAAATGATAAGAAGTATATCATTAAATGTTCAGAGTGGAGCGATTGGATTCCAATAACTCTAAACACTAAGTATGGAAAGCTTAAAGGGCTTTTCAAGATTAGAGTTTTAGAACTATCTAAAGATGGTAAGCTCATAAGAGTCGAGTTTTCAAGAATAATTAACGTCGATGGATGGGCTCGACCAAATGAACTAGGAGAGGAATTAGTAAGAAGGGCTGGCTTACCTGAGGGTTTCTTTGAAGAAGTTGGGAAAGACTATGTAATTTATGGTAAGGAGTATCCCTATCTAGTTGGTATGGCAAGGGAAGCTAGAGGTTTAGTTAGAGTGATAAGCTACTTGAAACGGACTAGAGGATGGAGAATGTGCTATCTACACTACCACATATTCGATGCTGCTAACCATAGGTTCCTAAAATTCTCATATAGAGGTTCACCATTTTATGATGAGGTAAAGGCTGAGAAGGCTAATGAAGGAATGAAACTTGCTTACAAAATTGCTGATGAATTTTTGAAAAGCCTTTTGGATAAGTGTACATCTAACGACACATTGGTGATAGTAGTGTCTGACCATGGAGCTGTGCCATCATGGAGTGTAGTTTCCATAAGGAAAGCGTTAGTGGATGCAGGTCTCTTAGCCTACAAATGGGATGAAGAGTTAAATAAGTACAGGGTCGATTGGTCTAGGACAAGGGCTTTTCCATATTATGAACCAGCTTATATATGGATTAATCTAAAAGGTAGAGACCCTAGTGGGATAGTTAGCCCTAGTGAGTATGAAGAAGTAAGAGAAGAGGTAATCAGGGCTCTATACAACATTAAGGATGAAGAAAGTGGAGTATGTCCAGTGGAGTTAGCTGTAAGGAAAGAGGAGGATCCATATGTGGGAAATAGGGAGAAAATAGCTGAGACTATTGGGGATGTGATTTATTATCTAAGACCAGGCTACCAACTTTATGATGGAATTATAGAAGGATTAGATAGTGAGTTTATGTCATTAGATGAGTTTAAAAAGGGATACACGTGGAGAGCTGAGAGGGTTTTTGGAGCACACGCTTACTATCAACCTACCACAAGAGTAGAAGAGTTTACAGTGAATGGAATACTTATAGTCAAAGGACCTGAAATTGTTAAAGGTGAAGAGATTAAAGATCCAATAAAGCTAATAGACATAGTCCCAACGATATCTCATCTATTAAATATACCACCTCCCAAGGATTGTGAAGGCAAATTATTAGAGGAAATTCTCAAATAGAATTATTTTCTGCTCATCTTTCAACAGTAGGATACTTAAAATCCATGGCTTCTACTGCGTTTAGAACATGAACTATATTCATGTTCCATAATCTCTAGTCTTCATGATGAGGAATAGCTCTACAGGTGCTACAGGAGAGATATGATCTCTCTCCTCCTAGCTTCCTTGAGTACTTTCATAATCCATTCATGATGCTCATCCCTGGGGTTAAGGGCTAGCATGAATCTGGTTTCAACAAGTACCTTTAGAACTATCCTAGTAGCAACTCTCCTTAGGTTACGGCTAAAAGTTAAGTCTCCTAGCACTTCCTCTAGTACTCTAAATGGATTCTCACACCTCTCAATGATGATCTTACCACTACGGATAGATAATAGTACTTCATCACCCTTTTGAATACCCAGAGTCTCTCTAAACTCCTAGGTAGAACTATCCTACCCTTAACATCAATGTGGACTCTAGCGTCGTGGTCCCACCAGATATAAAAATAAGACCCACACAAAATTTTTCCCACTAATATAATGGTGGGAATAACTTTAGGATATGTCTCCATCCTTTCTTCTCAGTTGGTCATCTTCATTCTGACGAGCCTTAGATACAAGAGTACATCTAAGATTCATCCCCTCAACTTTTACTGGATCGTTTATATTGACTGTGAAACGTAAGAGTTTCATAAGCTTTTTTCTCATAGAACGCCTACTAATACCTACGAAGAGTGGAACTGCTACAGAAGGCATGATTGGCGAGATGTCTTAGTAAGAGCTTCAGAATGCGCGTATCATGAGGATAATTTTACTCGAACATACATTTAAGCTAAGAGTATCATCAAAGTTCGATTAATTCCACCTACCAAGTTAAACTCACTACTATTTACTGTTGAAATTGTAGTATTGAGAATTTCACTCAACTTGATTTGGCTATACTATTCTTACCCTATTGACCTTCTTTCTCTGCCAGGAGTATTTTCTAATTCTTTTAGACCTTCCGAAGCCACATGCAGCACAATAGTGTTTTCTGACATGATAGCTATGTCTACCACATCTCCTGCATCTAATATGTGTCTTGCCTCTACTGCGTTTACCAAATGAAGTAGTACCCTTCACCATGTTTAGTCACCTATACTCATACTTCCAATCCCTTTCACTACTACCCTATGCCTGTACTGGACTCACAAATACTACATTATCTCCTCTAAGTAGTATACATCCTAGTTTACGAACTCTATCTCTCCTTATCTCCTCAGCCTCATCTATTAGCAGGTTCATGTGCTGATCAAAACTCTTGAGTACACCTCTGATCTCTCTCCCCCCTTTGAGTCTCACTAGTACTATTGTCCCTAGGGATCTAGCTAGTATCTGGGCTGTAGCACTGAACCAGGTGCTCTCTCCTGGATTCACACCACGACTCATTCGATCACCGATAATGCCTTCATGTAAGATAGAGAAGACATAAAAATCTTACCATCATATTAGCCCCTACTCAGCTCAATTTTTAGCTTTAGGGTATTCAAAATTGAATTTCTGAGAACAATACACCTCTAGCTATATCTTGAAATCGAAGAGAGAATATACACCCTAACCAGCTTGAGCATAAGTTTCTTTCAGTACATGATCTATAGCATGTATGAGTTTACCCGATAATCTTAGAGCTAGCCTTAGAATGTTCTTATCTACGGTCTCCCTGTGTACTACTCTATAAGTAGATTTAAGTAGGTGAGTTATCCTTCCCAAGTCCTCACGAATATCTACCATTGGCTTAATGGTTCCCTTCCTATATTCCTCTAATCTACTTAATAATACACTGAGATTAGCTATTAATGATGTACCTGGTAGTATATTCATCAATATCATTAAAGCGGATGATATGTAAAATAAACCTCTGATAAAGCTTCTATATCCCCAGCTACTGAGAGTAGTCTTTCTTAATTCATCCATAGATTGCATTAATAGCCCTCTGGCACGAAGTAGGATGATCTTTTGATCTATACCTTCATCTAGCAGATCTGGCGTTACTATGGATAATCTTAGTCCTTCTCGACATAGGGTTTTTAGAAGTCCTTCCTCTATCTCAATAGAGTAGTACTCTCTCAGTGGAACAGCTTTCTGAGCTGATAGAGAAGCAAGCATTCGGATAGTTTCATAAACCCTCTCTATAATCTCATCCTCAACATAGGATGGAACATCTAGTATTAGAGGTTTGAGTATTCCTTTTAATATTCCTCTAACAAGCTTGAATGTAAATATTCTTTCAGTATTATCCACCTTAATGATCACATATCTTCCCGTTTCCATATAGAATTCGTAGAAGGAGGAACTCCTGCCACTTGGATCGTATAGCATAAGCTCTCTACTAATAGATCTCAATAAGTATTCAGATGAAACTATATCTAGAGGAAGGAATGATAAGAAGCGGTCAATACTTCTGATAGATATATCTACGTCTATGCCTGCTCTTACTAGCGACTCTAGGATTTTCTGTGATTTAAATTCATCAAACCTACCATCACGTAGGACTATGAACTTCATCTTCTTATTGATCTCTCTAAAAGCTTCAGTTAGTTCCTTCTTCTCTTCAACCTTTAGAAGTAAGGATTTCATAAGTTTACTGAGGTCTCTATGTAGTCTTCTACCCTCCTCTGTGAGTTGTATTACCTCATCTCTTGCCAGTAGTCCAAATCTCTCCAAGGTTTCAACAGTCTCTAGTTTGTCTATACTAAATAGATGTAATGCTATAAGATACTTCTCTAAGAAATCTTCCTTAGGCATACCTTCCACTTCTCCTAACACCGTGATAGCTGAGCATATTCCAAGAGGAGGTCTTTTAGATATCCTCTTAAGGGAGTTTGAGACTTGTGATAGTATGTCTTTGATCCTTCTATCGCGAGATGCTATTTCATACAGTTTTGCGCATTCATATGCAAATTTTTCATTTACGAAAGAGCTTATAGTACCTATCGCCAACTTTAGATCCTGTAGTATATCTATGAGTACTATTGCATCTAGTATTGAAGAGATGTTCCTAAGCCATAGTAATTTGAACATTAGATCTCTATCCACTTCAAGTCCATCTATAGACGCCTTAATTTCGGTCTCGGTGCCTATGCCATGCTGTTCTAGTACAGCTCGAATATTACTTTCGACAACACCTAGAAGCTCTATTATATCCTCGGAGGGAGTATCTACTATTACTATCATCTTCGATAAATTCTCCTCTAAAGACCAGTCTATTATTCTTGACCCAGTTTCAGAGAGAACTTTCTGAACTCTATCAATAGCTCGTCTACTTAGAGAGAGATCGGTAATTAAGTCCTTAATTCTGAGTATTAGAATTCCCCTACCCATGATCTACACTCTCAGTTATACATTCTAATTACTGTAATATGAATATAGGTTTTCATTAATCTGAAGTGACAAATGCATATACTGCTTTCAGCTCTTTTAAATGATCTAGTACTTAGTCGAATAGATTCCGTAGCTCTTATTCTTCAAACACTTAGCAAGAGATAATCGAAGAGTCTTGGGATACTGGAGATTGAATATGGATACTATATCTAGTACTATAGTGGTTAAATGAATATGTAGAGGAACTCCTCCTCATAGAGTCTGTCTATTTTTATACCACCCTTGATTCTTACTATGGACTTCTGCTCTAGATACTCCCTAGCGATCATTCTTTTGATATCAAGTGGTAGAGTACTCTTAAGAAGTCTTAGTGGAATATTGACAAACATTGGTCTAATGGGTATTATGTGTCTAGTGGACTTTGGTGGAAATGGTCTTCGATTAACAGCTGCTTCTACTACATCCTCTTTTGAAATTCTCCTGGGAATTATAGTAGCATATCTGTCTTTAGTAATTTCAGGAGAAATACTTTCTACCGAGTACTCTATATTAAGTCCATATCTGGTAATTCTCTTTTCCAACTCTTTCAATAGTGAATAAGCTTCTCTAGTAGTTATGCCTTTATCTTTTACGAGTGCTATAGTCTCAGGCGGGATCTCCACTAAGACTACATCCTCTCTTCGACACTCTCTGACCCCATATTCTACTGTTTCTACTTTGAGATTATAGTCCTTAGAGAACTCTACTACTATGGATTTGAACTTATTTCTGCCTATACCTCTTAGATCTATTGATCTAAACCATCTATAAACCAGTATCGCGGGATGATTGTATTCGATCTCACATGCTAGTATGTGTTTAAAGGCTAATTTTCTGAGTGCCAGTACTCTATGAGTTCCATCCAGTACTACCTTACTCCTCCTATCTACAATGATTGGATGGAACATGAAGTGGGATCTTTTGAACCCTTCCACTAATTTCTCTAAGAGATCTGGTACTATCTCCTCATGAAGGAGTAGTTCTCCTATGTCTAGAATATCTATATCTACCTTGAGTGGAGGGCTTATACGTGTGTAGTATAGTGCTAACATTTTTAAAGCCCTAGAGATCTTAAAGAGGACATGACTAAAAGCTTATCTCCAGGATCAGACAGGATGCTACAGATAGCAGAGATAGTATCACACCTAACTTCAGCTACTGTATTTGCCCTCATAATTATTATCATTACATCATCTAAAGACTGTAGAATATATTGTAATTATCTTGAATTTTTAACCGCTGTACTTTCTCTATCCATAATTCCTACTATACCTATCCTCATAATGGTATCTAGGGGGGTTACGGATGTCTTCGTCTCCAAACTGGAGTATAGAAGACCTCTACTCATGATAGCTGCTCTCTCTCATCTGCTCGGTACGGTAACTCTAATCTCTTTCAATAGTATAGACTTAGCACAACTATGCTTTACCTACTTCACTGTTACCCTATCTATACTCCTAGTTTCACTTAAATGGAAGATAAGTATTCATACTGCAGGAATAGCGGGTCCAACTATGTTCCTCGTACTTAAGTACGGTAGTGAGTACCTACCATTATTACTTCTACTACCTTTAGTTGGATGGGCTAGAGTGCGAATGAAAGCTCACACAGTATCTCAATTACTAGCAGGTGCTCTACTGGCAATAGTAGTGACTACAGTAACTTTTTTACTAATTGGATAATACTAGCCACAGACTTCCTAGAAATCCTCTTCAAAATAGTTATAACATCCAAATCGGTTAGGTTCTTGTGCTGAGTATTATTAGAATCCTTCAGATAGTGAAGGCTAAGGTAATGAGGAGAAGGTTAGCTCTATCCGATATAAGCGATGTAGATGGTATAGTTAGTGCTGCTCTATACAAACGTAAGTATAGGGATTCAATAGTAGTCCTAGCATCTCCTGTAGATGTAGGTAGGAGTCTAATAATAAAATCTACAAAATGGGACTTCGTCTCAGATCTTCCCTGTCCGGGAAGAGTGGAAGTAAGAGCGGATCACCATATAACTAATAGACCATGTGCTAGGAGAGAATTCTACGATCCTAAGGCCCCCTGTGCTGCACTACTAGCCTTAAGAGCTTTAGGCTTAAGAGATGATATATCTAAAGATCTAGTCAAGAT
>QMRW01000051.1 GCA_003650785.1 Thermoprotei archaeon
CCAATTCTCTTCTTCATACTACCCCTTTTAAGAAGCTGACTATGAATATAAAAGATATTGGATGTGGGCTCTACTCGGATCCAGTAGTATGGCAAATTGCACTGGTATATAGCCTTATATTTGATGTTCTCTCCACCTAAGTAGGGAGATTTGTGCTTCTAGCTCCAGAGAGGCTTTCAAAGTATAGAGTACATCACTATCCAGATGGGTACACCTCTACCTAGAGGATACCTTATCGATATCTTCATTAGTACTTTGTCTGATCTAGTCTCAAGCCCCTCTCAGATGCCTTAACTACTGATGTAGGAGATGCCATCAGGATCACCCTATCATTTAAATTTATCGTCTTCCATCCCTCACTAAAGTAAGAGGCTTTCTGATGCCATTTCTGTAAACCCCTGAAAATTTAAACTTCTTCTTTAGTAGATACGCATATCTAGTACGTAATTTATAACCGAAATACAAAAACTCGTCATGTATGGCACTCTTCCTAGACTGACTATATTAGCTCCATACTTATCTAGTAACTTTTCATCTGCTCGGGATAATCCTTTTTGGTCTCCTAAGATAAAGGCATAATTTGTATCTTCGTAAAATTCTATGTTCTCTATATTCTCTCCATCCTCTCGTAAGTAAATCAGTTTATACTTAGATTTACTGAGTATGTTGAGAACATACTTCAAGTCCTTTCGTTTAGCCTCAAACCCTCTTATGTGTTCTCTTGACATAACCCTCTTGATGATCCTAGCTATAGATACTTCATCTATCGGTAGAGTGTCTATTTTAGAACCTCTAGCTATTATAGTTAGAGGTGGATTTGGAGGTCCCTTCAGAATTGCGAAGAAAGTGGTATCTTTTCTTAAGCCCTTTGGTGTTAAGAGAGAAGCTATTAAAGATCTGCATATAAGATCCAGTCTTCCACTAGTAGAAGCTAACGATCTTATGTCGAAAATTGGTGCAGTTACTCCAGTATTCGATACTACGATGAACGCTCTCATGCTCTGAGAGCTTCTCTTCTCTTCCTCTCCTCTCTGGATCTAATTTTAACTATTCCATAGTGTACGGCGCACCTTATGCATACATACCTTGTCATGGCATAGGAGAGTATTTGTGTTCCCTTACTCCTTAATTCCCTCTCTAATTGAGGATCTAGGAATGATACTCTCTTGGTTATCTTCTTAGCCTTAGAACGAGGGAGTAGTGCTCCACAGAGGTCACACTGTACTATAGCCTCTCTACCCTTTCCACCTTTTCCTCTTCCTCTATTCTTTCTCTTCTTAGGCATAAACCATCTCCATGTAGTTGAATAGACATTGTCTAAAATATCTTTAGGTACATAAAGGCTATGGAGAGGCATTCGAAAGTTGCTCATCATAGTAGTCCCAGAAAACTAGTAGAAGAGCGGAAAGTGTTTTAGGGAGCAAAGTGTAGTACGGGAGGGTAGTATTCATAGAGGGATCGTTCGCTTATCTCATAGGCATAGCAGGTGAGCATTTTCTTCCTTACCTCTTTAAGATCTCTTGTCTGTGCTAGTACCCACATCAATTTAACAAATGCGGTCTCAGCCAGCATGTCTCCTACTGGTATTACTCCTGCCCTCAGAAGTTCAACTCCCCTTCTGTAGACATTTAAGTTAACTCTTCCCCAGATACACTGAGATGCCATTACTACAGCTATTCCTTCCTCTACCCCTCTCTCTATGGACTTAACTAATGGACCTCTTACATGACCTAGTCCAGTACCTTCTATCACGATTCCGTGATAACCTTTGTCTACTAGTATGTCTATAAGCTCTGGATCCATTCCAGGATAAAACTTTATTAGTGCAACCTTATCATCAAACTTATTGATTAATAGTGGACCTTCTCCTCCTCTTGGCTTGTATTCATCGACTAGGAGTTTTAGCTCTCTATCTTTAACTATAGCGAGTGGAGGGCTATTTATGGATCTGAATGCATCTCTTCTACTCGTATGCATTTTCCTAGCCCTTGTACCTCTATGCACTACTGCATAGTTATCCTCTACTGATGCATGCATTGTTATCACTACTTCAGCAAAGGGAGCTTTAGTAGCTACCACTAGTGATGAGATTAGATTCAGTGCTGTATCAGTAGAAGGCCTATCTGATGATCTCTGAGCTCCTACTAGTATTACTGGAGAGTTAAGGTTACAGAGAGCAAAACTTAGCGCTGCAGCAGTATATCCCATAGTATCTGTGCCATGAGCTATGACTACACCTTCAATATCGCTTTGGAGTAGTTCTGCTACTAGTTCAGCTATTTTACTCCAATTCTCTGGAGTCATATCTTCACTGAAAATATTGTATAATTGAATAGTCTCTATAGTAGCTATCTCCCTAATCTCAGGGATGAGCTCATAAATATCTTCTGGTGAGAATTTTGGGTATACTGCTCCTGTCATATAGTCTATTCTGGAGGCTATGGTGCCACCAGTTCCTACTATGAATACTCTCTTCTCTGTAACTGGTTTATGTATTATCTTACGAGGTGATGGTTTATGAAGATGAGTACCTATCTTTTTTATATACTCGATCTGATCTACGGATACTCCTATATTGTATCCATTCTTGAGTTTTATTATTAGGACATCGGGATCTCCGTACTGAGGCCTAGGTAATAGTAATCCTTCTACTTCCAATCCATCTACTCTTCTAACTCTAATTATATCGAAGACATTTATCCTTAGTTCCTCGAGTAATCTGATTACTTTATCACTATAGAAGCCTACTTCTTCCATAGTTTCAGATGACAACATATCACCATATCTTATTAGAATATCTTAATTAATATAAGATACTGAAGTTTGGAGTGTTACCGGAGTTTATCTTGTCCTAGATACAAAGGGAGTTCTTGCTAGATTGGCGTACAGTAATCGACGTTTGTAGTTTCTTTTATTCCTACGTCTAGGTATTAAGTTCTTCTTAGGTTTGGGAGGTATTCTAGGTGTAGCTTCCCTTACCTTACCTGCTTTAGTTAGTGAGCCGTGCGAAGGCATTTTATCACCTTGATTTAAAGCTTATTGCAGTATTAAAATCTTATTGTCATGCTTGTATAGCTGCCATATTTAGGGGTCAGGAGGAGGAGCTTCACCTACTGGTCTACCCTGTACTGTTCTAGGCGCTAACCAGTCTATAAAGGCTTCTACATCATCTGTTTTTACAGTAAATTCTATAGCTCCTAAAGGACTTTCCTTTTCTGGGACAGTACAAAAGGCTACTATGCCCATGTAGGCCGCTTGCTTATGGAGATAGAAAACTACAGTATCTCTTATAGTCCCTCTTTTAAGATGTTCTCTTGCGGCGTCTAATATTCTTTGAGTTCTTAGGAGGTTGTAGAGTTTTCTCAGAGGTCTACTGCCTTCTCCTATAGCAGTGTAAAGATAACCTCTACTCAGTGGAGTTAGCATTTCTCTCTCTGGCTCGAACACGTTCCTTACAGCTAATTTAACTTTCTCTGGATCTTCTGTCAATCTAATTTCACATTCTACTTTTGTAATCATCAATATCCCCTTAAGTCAACAGTTAGCTATTAGCTATAGAGCTTATCACGCTTTCTACTAGCTCTTTAAACTCTCTCATAGATAGGCCTTCATTTATTATCACAAGGTCAGAGTGTGCTATGACATTCCCTATACCGAAGCTGAGTTCTTCGAAGTCCCTCTTTAAAAATTCCTCCCATGTCTTGGGATCGTCTTCTCTTCCTCTCTTGTGTAATCTTTTGAAGCGTGTACTAGGTGAAGCGTGTACGGTTAGTATCAGTAGTTTAGCATGAGTGTCTAGGTTACCTCTTAGATATTCAACCTCCTCATACCCTCTTATTCCGTCTACTACCACTAGGTCTATGCCGCTAGAAAGTAGTCTCAGAACCTCATCCAGTATTCGAATAGCTATTGCATGCATTCCCTCTTTTTTCCTAAGCTCTTTAGCAACTCTAGACATATTCTCTCTAGTGGGCTTTAGGCCTCTCTTTTTTACTTCCTCTCTCACTACATCCCCCATACTCACCGTACCAAAGCCTAACTTCTTCGCTACGTCATATACTATAGATTTACCTGATCCCGGCATCCCCGTTACTAGTATTACCTTTTTCTTCCTATCTTCCATGTTTGAGTACCTCAACTATTTCATGCATACTTGCAATTGTCTTTATACCTTTGCTATCGAAGTGTGTTAAGGTAGCTTTATAGCCGCTCTCTATAAGGAGATTTCTGAGCTTAGATGGTGATGGTTCCACGGTTTTCATGGTCTTCGCTATTTCTGTAACAGAGTAGTAGTAGGGTGGCATATAGTTCTCCTCCTTTAGTAGTGTAAGAAGTTTTTTCTCTAGTTTATAGTGTCTATATTTTATCTTTTCTAAAGAGACTAGCATGAAATTGCAGTATTCTTCATTACATAGTTCTCCTAACCATAGAGGACCTAGTAATATAGCCTTAAGTTTACAGTTCTTGCAATAGGGACTTGGCGTATATGGATACCCTCTGAAGACAGTTCTGTGACCACAATTTGGACAGTACACTATGTAACCTATCTCCTTAGACAGTACTTCATTGGCCTTTGAAGCTCCTTCGTATAATTCTACGCATACTCTCAGGTAGAGTTGATGGTAATAGCATAGGACTACTCTCAAGTATTTATCTAGTCGTGCTGCTTGTCTCGAAATATATCCTATTAAAATTCTAAGCGCTGTTTCAATAGAAAATGGTGTACGATAGGATAGACTTTGATATCTTCTTACACATGTAGTAGGGTATACTCCATAAAGTACTGCTATATCTGTAGCTGTAACCATTAGTAGTCCTCCATCCTTCAGCGTAAGCAATGCTGTCTCTAAAAAGGGTACGGGACTTCCATAGGGATCTATATCCACTACATCTATAGTAGTATCTCTGTATAATTTCATAAGCAGCTCATTAGCGTCTAAATTCGATACCACTATCCTATCTTCTAGCCTGTTCTTGATCATATTTCTAGTCATGAGCTTGAACGCTCTTTTATCTATATCATTTATGTACACAGTACAGTCTCTATCAAGTTCTTTTGCGTATCTTATACCTCGAATACCGGTAGCACTTAGAGGTTCTACTATATTAACCCTCTCAAGTCCGTGTATGTCTACATAGGCTTTGAGTAGTAAAACACCAAGATCTCTAGAGATTTCAGCTCTTGGATTATAAAATACCGGTAACCATGCAGGATCATGATATCCTCTTTCCTTAGTATAATATTCTGGATCTGGTATATCTATTTCAACTAATCCTTCTCTGATGGATACTAGTTTGAGCATTTATTATCACAATTTGTTGACTCTTCTACTACTCGTCAACTTTGTCATGTGAAATTTATACCAATAACTTCGTATAACTTCTTCTCATCTATTTTCTCGACAATTTTCTGATCCTCTTCTATATCCTCTAATTTATTTACACTACTTTTGTCTCTTGCTATAAACACTGGTCTTGAGTTTGTAATATCAGCTATTTTCATGGTATATTCGACTTCTCTAATTACCCTCTCATTAAGCTTAAATATGAACTTCATGAATATGTTTCTATTCTTGAATTTAGTGAGAATTTCGAATACATTTCTCTTAAATAGTAGGACTCTTAGATCAGTTTTCTTAGCTATTTTATTAAGGGTTCGTATAATTTTATATTTCTCGTAGTCCTTTCTCAGACTTTGTAATGCTAGTCTCCTCTTTATGACAGTATCATATGGACTCTCTTTAGTATCCACTTTTTGAAAGATGTCGAGGGGTTTCCTTATACTTTCTCCTAATATTGCCTCCAATCTCTCAAGTATCTCCGGACTAGTGCCTATTATATTTCTTTCATAACTGTATATAGCTTTCCTGCTCACGCCAACTCTATCTGCAAGCTCTCCTAATGATAGATTTTTCTCTAATCTAAGTCTTCTGAGTTTATCTCCATTAATGTTTATGTATATTCCTCCTCTATCCATATATACATATGGATACCTATCTGTTAAAGCATCGATGAATGTTCTTGGATTTATGCTGTAGACTCCTTGTCTCATGTAGACTATACCATTACTCAGCTCTTTTCTACTATCTCTATTGCTCACTAATAATGGAATTGCATTAATGGTGTGGGCTAGTACTTTTAACTCCTTTATACAGATAGTGGGAACAGAGTCCAGATTTTTGAGATATCTTATTAATAGAGTTCTATCTTTTCTATGAGCTACTATATTGAAGCAGTATCTTCTAGAGATTTCACTAAGGCTTATTACATTATATCCTCTACTCTTTAGTTTTTCGACTACCTCAATATACTGTTCATCCATGTTCTCTACTGTGTTTTCCATTATCATTCCTAGTCTACTTTTTTTGAGCTTCTACAAAGGCATGTGCTATGTCATAGGGTTCAAGGTGTACTACTTCTACTATATCAAAACCTCTTGATTTAAGGTGGTCTATTTCCCTTGCATAGGTTTCAGAGGGTTCTCTAGTGACGTCTATACTCATAGCTTTTATGGCTTGAAGAATCCAACCACCACTGGGTAAGTATAGATCTGCATTATCGGCTACTATCTTGCTCTGGAAAGGTTGTGCTATATCTGCATATACTACTTCTACCATATCTACTATAGACCTGTACTTAGATGGAAATCTCGCATCGGTGAGTATTGGTACTACATTCCTCCTATACTTAGCTACTCTTTCTAAGAATTCTCTCATAACTCTGGGGGCGAATTCTACACAGTAGACTATACCTTCATTACCTACTATGTCGGATACATGGCTTACTGTAGTTCCGGATGCAGAACCTAGGTAGAGTACCTTGGTCCCTCGCTTTATTGGTAATCTTTCTATACCCTTGAGTATTGCTGCTGCTAGTTTACTTCTATAGGGGTTCCACACTCTATACTCAGTACCTTCGTATTCTATCAACTGTTCACCGTAGACCCTAATTCCTCTAACCATGTTTATTGTAGCTAATCTCTTACTTCCATCCTCGAAACTTATCCAGTAGACTCCTTCGAATTTCTCATGAGGTACTACTTCTTCTATACCTATCATGTTCTCTTCCTCTTCCTTCTCTTTACAGGTTTTTCTCTCTTCCTCTTAGGAGGCTTCTGATATAGAGTTTTTATTTCCTTTACTCTTTCCTCAAATTCGCTTTTAAGTATATCAGCCTTATATTCGTTACCGAAGGCGTCTATCCTTGCTGCAATAGCTAGCTTAGCTGCTAGTGCTCTCGCTATTTTGCCTCTCTGCCATCTAGGAGCTCTAAAGATAGTGGGATGGGTAAATATAACTCCGTGTTTAGGAGGTTTAGTACCTGTTCTTAGTGCTCTAAAGAGGGCTTTTTCAGCACCAAGTACTTGTATAGTACTAGCTGGTAGTGTAGCTAGCTCTTTTAGACTTCCAGCAAGTGCAATAAGTCTAGCTCCTAGTAGCGACCCTACAAGTCCCTTTGTATTTGGAGCTACATCCATCATTGCTTCATCAATATACTTTTCGAGTAGCTTTCTTAGATCATATAAGTTTAGTATAAGTCTAGCTATCTGTTTAATTACATCTAGATCGAAGTCTGTAATATCTGCTCCCATACTCTCCTCAGCGGCTTTAGCTATTTTCGCTGCATTTTTCCGTGGCAGATCCATTTTTCTTAGGTTTTCCTCAGTAAAGTTAGATCTATGACCGATATTGTATACTAGCGTAGCGTAGGTCTTATGATCTCGAATTAGATTATTGAGTTCCGGAAAATGCAGACTATACCATTCTCTTATCTTAGAGGCATATAGGTTTACTGTTCTATCGATCTCATCTAGTATTGTTATAGCCTGTGCTATGAATAGATCCCTCTTTTCAACTCTCTCTTTGATCTTAGTCCTAGAGAGTTCTATCGAAGTACTCCATAGAAGTTTATTGTAATCTGATTTAGATATACCTAGTAGTTTTAGGTACTTATCCAGATTACTTCTGAAGATTGAGGCTCCCTTACTCGGAGTTTCTACTCTTACTTTAGGATGTTTAAACTGTACCGCTATCTTCTTAGCTAAGGCCTCATCTTCGAGAACTATTTCAGCATCTTCTTTCAGCCTACCTATGACTTTATTTAGTAACTCCGAGAGTTCTGGTGTTATATTGCCCTCTTCCTTTTCCAAGAGCCTACTGGCTATGATTTTAGGGTCTCTTTCTATGGGGACATATTCTATAATATTGCCCTTTTCATCTATTATCATGTCCCCTACTATCGATTCTACTAGGTAATACCTTTCAACTATACTTATCACCTACTAAATATATACTCAGTACTTTATTAGTCCTATCTTTTCAAAATTAGAAAAGAACATTAATGCTCCCCGAATACAGCAACTTCAAGATAATACTATCCATAGTATACACCTACCTTAGTACTACAATATGTCCCTCCTCAGGGATTAATATTTCTCCCTTAAAGATTTGTGATGCCTCTTTTTTGAATTCCTCTATGTTATTCTGATATCTAGGGCTTAAGTGTACTAGCACTAGTTTGGATACTTCAGCTGCTGATGCCACTTCAGCTGCGTGAAA
>QMRW01000052.1 GCA_003650785.1 Thermoprotei archaeon
CTCCATCTCTAATCCAGGCTATTCTATCGCTTACGTCTATCATCTTTAGATCGTGAGTAGCTGTAATGACGGTTACTCCTTTTTCTCTATTCAATTCTCTGAGGAGACCTACGATCTTCATGCCTGTGTGTAGGGCTAGGTTTCCTGTTGGTTCGTCTGCTAGTACTATTGCTGGATCATTTGCTAGTGCTCTAGCTATTGCAACTCTCTGCTGCTGACCACCAGAAAGCTCAGTAGGCCTATGATGTAATCTATCTCCCAAACCTACTCTTTCTAGGAGTCTAGTGGCTTTCTTTACTCTCTCTTCTCTAGGTACGCCAGCAAATATCATAGGAAGCATAACGTTATCTAATGCCGTTAGTACTGGAATTAAATTAAAGGTTTGGAATATGTAGCCTATCTTGTGGCATCGAACCCACGCGACTTCTACTGGTTTAAGTTTCCATAAATCTCTTCCATCTAGAAGTACTTCACCCTTAGTTGGTTTATCTAGACCACCTATAACGTTAAATAGAGTAGTTTTCCCCGAGCCCGAGGGACCCATGATGGATATGTATTCTCCATATTTTATTTGGAGATTTATTCCTTTAAGGGCTTTAACAGTCTCTCCTCTTAGATAGTAGTACTTGTGTAGGTCTCTCGTCTCCACTACAAACTCGGGTCTCCTGAGCATAGTTTTCCCACGCTAATGGATATTATACCCTATTTATAAGCTTTGACTTATACTCCTCTTATAACTTCAATATAACAAGAAGCATTGGATTTAAGTAGTACCATAAGCTTAGTTCACTGAAGTCTCTAAAGAGTGAAATAAGTAGGGAGTGAAAATCTTGAGGTTAGCTATAGTAAAAAAGGATCTATGCAAGCCTAGAAGATGCAATAAGGAATGCGTGAGATTCTGCCCCATTAATAGGTCAGGTGCTAAATGTGTTGAGATAATAGAGGATAAGGCTAGAATATCAGAACCTCTATGTCTAGGCTGTGGTATATGTGTTAAAAAATGTCCCTTCAGGGCAATAACTATAGTAAATCTTCCAGATGAGTATGAAAGAAGAGCAGTACACAGGTATGGACCAAATGCTTTCAAATTATATGGTCTTCCAATACCTCAGAGAGGTAGGGTAATAGGTATCATAGGACCTAACGGTACCGGTAAGAGTACAGCTCTCAAAATACTAGGAGGTAGAATTAGACCAAACCTAGGTAGAATTGATGAAGAGATCTCATGGAGTGAGATACTTAGGTTTTTTAGGGGATCGGAGCTTCAGAATTACTTCGATCAATTAGCCAGTGGCAGAATTAGAGCAGTGTACAAACCACAAGAAGTAAGCAAAATACCGCAGATCCTAAAAGGTAGGGTAGGAGAAATATTATCCAAGATAGACGAAAGAGGACTATTGAGAGAGATCTCTAAAGAACTGAATTTAAATCCTATATGGAATAGGAGACTCACACAGCTAAGTGGAGGTGAGCTCCAGAAATTTGCTATAGCGGCAGTTCTCATTCGCGATGTGGATGTGTACTTGATAGATGAACCATCTAGTTTTCTGGATATTAGAGAAAGATTAAAACTAGCTGGACTCATAAGGAGACTAGCGACTAAGGATAAGTATACTGTAGTTGTGGAGCATGACTTGGTAGTACTGGACTATATATCGGATAGTGTACATATAGTATATGGAGAGCCTGGAGCCTATGGTATATTCTCCCTACCAAGAGGAGTTAGAGTGGGAGTGAATGCATACCTCAGAGGATACCTTAGGGAGGAGAACATACTGATAAGAGACGAACCTATAAGATTTAAGCTCAATCCAGTTCCAATAGAATGGAGACCTGAAGATTTACTAGTATCATGGTCTAGTATGATTAAAGTACTAGGAGACTTTAAATTGTACATCGAACCTGGTGAGATTCATAGGGGGGAAGTAATAGGAATACTGGGACCGAATGGTATAGGAAAGACTACTTTTGTTAAATTACTAGCTGGCATTATAAAGCCGGATAAGGGTTATGTAAATATTCAAGGAGAATTAAAAGTAAGCTATAAACCACAGTTCCTAGCTGAGATGGAACTTGAAGGAACTTTATACGAGCACCTTAAGTATAATGTAGGAGTGAATCCAGAGGATTCCCATATAAAATCAAACTTCCTTAGACCCTTAGGACTATTAGAACTTCTGGAGAGAGATCTAAACACTCTCTCAGGAGGAGAACTACAAAGGGTTGCTATAGCCTCATGTCTACTTAGAGATGCTGATGTATACTTGATAGATGAGCCTATGGCCTATCTAGATGTAGAGTATAGACTCATAGTAGCTAAGTTAATAAGACGAATAACTGAAGAGAGAAAAGCAGCTACCTTCGTAGTAGAGCATGACATAATAGCACAGGACTTTGTATCGGATTCTATAATGGTCTTCTTAGGTACTCCAGGAGTATCAGGTCATGCATACTCTCCCGAGGGTCTACATAAAGGAATGAATAGATTCTTAAGCGATTTAGAGGTAACCTTCAGACGTGATAGAGATACTGGAAGACCTCGAGTTAATAAGCCAGGATCATGGTTAGATAGATATCAAAAAGAGGTACTTAAAGAGTATTACTACATGGCTCCTCTGGAAGAACCTGAACACTGAAGACCTATATAATACTCCTCTGTAAGGTAACATTAATTTAGTACCTATAGAAGAAACACTTGTGAAAACATGAAGGTGACAGTGTCTCTGATTAAGGCGGATGTAGGATCTCTAGCAGGACACAGTATAGTACATCCAAAGCTCATAGAATTTTCTAAAGAGAAACTAAGAGAGGCTAAAGAGACAGGGCTGATTATAGATTTCTTTGTATTCAATGCAGGTGATGATCTTGAGCTCCTAATGACACATACTAAGGGGGAGGATAATCCTGAGATTCATAAATTAGCATGGGATACCTTCGTAGAAGCCACTAGTAAGGTTAGTAGGCCACTTAAGCTATACGGAGCTGGTCAGGACCTACTCAAGGAGGCATTTAGTGGTAATGTAAGAGGAATGGGGCCTGGAGTTGCTGAAATGGAATTCGAGGAAAGGCCCTCTGAACCTATAGTAGTATTTGCAGCTGATAAGACAGAGCCAGGAGCCTGGAACCTCCCCCTCTTCAGAATATTCGCCGATCCCTTCAATACAGCTGGACTAGTAATAGATCCCAAAATGCACGGTGGATTTAAATTCGAGGTTATGGATGTAATAGAAAATAAGACGGTCATACTCAATGCACCAGAGGAGTTCTACGATATTCTAGCACTTATAGGAACTCCGAGTAGGTACATAATCAGAAGGGTATGGAGAAAATCAGATAATCTTATAGCAGCAGCAGCTAGTGTAACTAGGCTAAGTTTGATAGCAGGAAAATACGTGGGTAAGGATGACCCTGTTCTCATAATCAGAGCTCAGCATGGACTTCCAGCTGTAGGAGAGATACTTGAGGCCTTTGCCTTTCCACATATGGTAGCAGGGTGGATGAGAGGATCTCACGTAGGCCCCTTGATGCCAGTTCCACTAAAGTATGCTAAATGCACACGTTTCGATGGGCCTCCAAGGGTAGTAGCACTTGGTTTCCAACTACATGATGGTATACTAGAAGGTCCTAATGATCTATTTGATGATCCAGCATTTGACTACACTAGGAATACGGCACAGTTCATTGCAGAATACATAAGAAGACACGGACCCTTCATGCCTCATAGACTTGGCCCTGAAGAGATGGAATATACAACACTACCAGCAGTCCTTAAGAAGTTGGAGGATAGGTTCAGAGAGGTTACCTAGGCGATACAACTCTATGCAATGACTTACAAAGTGCAGAGATAGAAACTCCAGCTATTGAAGCAACCTTTTTTATAGAGATCTCTGGGAAATCATAACAACTCTTCTTAATTTCCTCTAGCGCTAAATACAGTAGGGTAGCTGCCACAACTTTAGAGCTTCTACCTTGAAGTTTCCTCATCAACTCTTCATTTTCCAGCATCTCTAAGATATGTCTATATATTTTCAATTTTAGATCAACTCCAATTTCATTAGAATTCATTATTAAATGGAATATTAATTTAGATATTACGAGTCTTCTATCTATGTTAAAGTCTATGATCATAGAGGATCTAACTAGTATTGAGATTTTCACTATATCGCTTACACTTACTCTGTGACCAAGTGATCTAAAGTAGTAGGAGATATCCGATAATCTCAGTGTTCTATAGTTGAGTTTAGAGGAGAGGTATACAGAAGCCGCAGCGATTTTTAGATGTGATATACTGGGATCCTCACCCTTAAGTCTTTTTGCTAATTTGAAGTACAAATCCTTCGCATATCTGAACTCCTGTTGTGTAAAGCCTAGATTATTACATACTCTTTCAAGTGTTCTTAGGACATCTGTTATATTACCGCCATAGTATGAGACTCTAGAATTTTTACGCCATCTGTTCCTATGTCTACCATGGATATGATTTGAGCGGTTTATGGTATGTGAAAACCTGCATGTTTCCATTACCAGTCCACAGTATGTGCATACATCTTCTCCTCTATCATTTACTACTACTAGCCCTCCACACTCTGGACACTTCATCGAGTTCGAGTACCTCGCAAGTTTAAAAGCAGTGAAGTACCTTTGGGGAGAGGGGGGTGAAATATTAATGAGACTACTTTAAAAGGTAGTGTTATTTAACCCATAGGTAGAGTGTTATTGACATGGAGAGTAGAAGTATTGTAGAAGATGTGTTAAGTAGAACTTCACTACGAGTAATAAAAGCTCTCGCACTCAATCCTATGGCTACTAAGTATGCATTATCCAAGATGACAGGCTTGAAGTACAGAGATATTGAACGTGTACTTGCTAAACTTAGTAAATACAACATCATTATAGAAGTAGAGGGGGTCTACAACAGGTATAAGCTAAATTATGAAAATACCCTAGTAATTAGACTATTAGAATTCCTCAGAAGCATAGGATATGTACAGTAAAATTTAGTTGAGAACTACCAAAATCTGAATTTTAGTTTGACCTCAACATCTTGTGATAATCTTAACCTCGTTCAGATATCCGAGTAGTTGAAGTGCTCTCTTCCTCAATCTAGAAGTTTAGCGAACTCTAAATAGGTACCAGGCTAGACCCGCCTCACATGACAATTCTGGAACTTTAGGATCATTTACTTCGCCTTATGTGTGATCTTGAAAATGAGATCGTGTAATATGTAATATTTCCTTCCTTATCAACTATAGCTAGGACTATATTCTTACCGAGACTTGTACTCCTATCTACCATGAGCCTTATATCGGAGAACTTAACCTTCCTACCCTCAACTAATCCAAATACCATTATCTTAGGTCTATCCTTTTCAGCTTTACTCTCTGCTACCCTAAGCTCTAATCCACTTGTATACCCTTTCATAACGATAAGTCCTCTCCGCCTAAGGTCGTAGTATACCATGAACTTGATCCATACATCGGAGTCCTTCTTCTGAAACCTTCTAACTAATTCATCAAATGGAATAATCCTACCATTATTGTCCAGAACACAGGCCTTATTAGTGTAGACTAGGTATAGTACTTCGAAAGGGGCTAGCTTTAATATGTTCCTCTCCAATGATCCTATTCCCGATGAATAAAATTTTTGAACAAATTCAGGGTCTTCTAATACCATTTCATTATTTCTCAGTAGTATGGTAGCCCTTCTCATCTTAACCATCTCATCTTTAAAGGTTCTATAATTTCCTTAGGAGCATTTTCAAAGTTCTCCAGGTACCTCCTGAGTACTTTAGGTATCAGAATTGTACCATCTTCTTGCTGAAAATTCTCGAGGATAGCTGTTATAGCTCTAGACGTCGCGATAGCAGTAGAGTTTAATGTATGAACATAACCTTTACTTGGATAACCTATCTTCTCTGAATACCTTATATTCAGTCTATATGACTGATAATCTGTACAGTTACTACATGAGACTACTTCCCTGAACCTACCTTGGCCTGGCATCCAAGTCTCTAAGTCGTACTTTCTGGCTGGAACAGCACCTAGATCTCCAGTACAAACGTCTACTACTCTAAAGGGTAAGTCGAGTGCTCTCCAAATTTCTATGGCATTCTGTAATAGCTCTTCATGTAGTCTCCATGAATCCTCGGGTAGTGAGAATATGAATTGCTCTACTTTATTAAACTGATGTACTCTAAATATACCCTTTGTATCCTTACCATGTGCACCTGCTTCTTTTCTAAAGCAGGGACTTACTCCCACCAATTTTATAGGTAGATCTCCCTCCTCCAATACTTCATTCATAAATAGAGCTGCCATAGGATGTTCGGAAGTAGCTATTAGGAGTAGATCCTCCCCTGCTACTTCGTAGATGGAGTCTCTGAAATCTTCTAGGCTTACAACACCTTCATATGCTTTCCTTCTCATCATAAATGGAGGTTCTACTAGTGTGTATCCTTTCTTAGTTAGAAAGTCTATAGCATATAGTGTAAGTGCTATATCGAGCCACACTAAGTCTTCAAATAGGTAGTAGAATCTTGAGCCCGAGACTTTAGCAGCTCTCTCTGTATCTATATGTTTAAGGAGGTAGCCTAATTCGTAGTGGCTTTTAGGTCTCCACTCTAGTATCTCGTAATCAACATCAAATCCGGCTATCTGTTCTAGAAAACTATCTAGATGTCCCCTCCATACTCTAGGCTTACCATATACTGCTATTGGCATATTATCTTCCTCATCTTCACCCACAGGTGTAGAGGGATGTACTATATTCGGAATGCTCAATAGTATTTTGTTCCTTTCTCTTTCGTAGAACTCAACCTCTTTTTCCAGCGATCTTATCGTCCTAGTGAGTTCTCTTGCCTGGTTTATCAATTTCCTCCTTTGGGAGCTGTCCATTGTCTTTGCAATCTCTCTAGTAATAATATTCCTCTGATGTCTGAGGGTCTCTAATTCTTTAAGTTTTTGTCTCCATAATCTATCGTATTCCAGTGCTTTATCTACTATAGATGGGTCTAGACCTCTCTTAATCTGAGACTTTTTGATTACTTCGGGATTGTTTCGTAGATAGTAGAGTATTGACCAGATAGAGCACCACCTTAAGATGTTTACGAAATACTAGGATTTAAAATCTATGCTATTCTATATTGAACATTTTCTTTATTGATCTAACTCCTAGAACTACTATATTGCTAGAGACTAGTATGGGAATTTTAGATGCCATACCCGCATCTTTCCACATGAATTCTCTAACCCCATTATCCTCTATATCTACTACTCTGATATCTCGACATAAGCTCTTTAACATAGTGGCAAGTTCCTCACACTTAGGATCTCCTTTCTTAATGTAAAGAGTGTATTTGAACATTGATCCTCAGGTAAACTTATCAGGTAGGCATATATACGGCTATCCTAGACATATCCGAAAGTGTTTTAGGATAATACTTCACTATATTCTTAGTATGAGATGAATAGCTATGAAGGTATTCTGTACGGGAATAAGTGGAAGTGGAAGAATCGACTACTTAAAGGAGGTCTTAGACCTAGCTCTAAGAAGAGGAAAGAAAGTAAACATTATAAATGTAGGAGATATGATGTTCGACACTGCTAAAGAGTTAGGTAGAGTAGTAAGAGAGGATAAAATATTAGATCTCTCTCCCTCTACGCTTGAATGGCTTAGAGCTGTAGTCTTTGAAAAAATACTTAAGTTAGTCGAGAGGGAAGAACATAAGGATCACCTAATAAGTAGTCACACGACTTTTAGGTGGAAGAGGTACCTTGTCCCAGCATTTGACTTCTTCTACCTTAACCAGTTATCTCCAGACATTTATGTAACAATAATAGATGGAGTATCTCAGATAAAGGTACGACTAGAACAGCATCCTCAGTGGGCTGGAAAATTATCAATCCGTGAGATACTAATATGGCAGGATGAAGAGGTATTTGTAACAAAGATGTTAGCCGATTATCAGAGACGACCATACTTTATAGTAGCCAGAGCAGAACCTGCGGAACTACTTTACAAAATCATGTACACTAATGTGAAGAGAGCTTATCTAAGCTTCCCTATAACTCATGTGAGAGGAGAGGAGGGCTACATAGAGGAAGTCAAAAAATTTAGAGATGAACTTAGAAAATTCCTTATAGTTTTCGATCCCATGGCTATAAACGATATGGATCTACTACAGATGGCTGAAATAGCGAAGAATGAGGGAAGGGATTATGTAAAAGTGCACCATGAGGATGTAGTAATGGAGATTTCAATTACTGAGATCTTAGAGGCAGCAGAGGAAATTAAGTTCCATACCGTTAAGAGAGATTATATGCTCATAGATCAGAGCGATATAATTGTAGTATACTATCCTATAGCGGCAATGTCTCCTGGAGTACTCTCAGAAATGATATATGCACATACTAACAACAAACACGTATATGTAGTATTCGAAGAGACAAGTGGACTCAGTCCTTTCTTTGAGTACTACGCAACGAAGGTATTCAATAACCCAGATGATCTCTTCAGTGAGCTCTCAGGGAAAAAGTAAAAAAGACCAAGTACA
>QMRW01000053.1 GCA_003650785.1 Thermoprotei archaeon
AGGTTAAAAGATGCTAATAGGTTATTCTCAAAGTGTTCTCTAGGATCTCCTATCCTGACCTCTGGGTTTGCTGCTAAGTGGAATACTGTACTACATCCCCTAATAGCAGTAGTGATGTCCTTATACTCTCTCAAATCTCCTCGAACTAGCTTAAAGTTAGGTAGTACTAGGAATTTCTTTATATTTCCCAGTCTACCACTGGAGAAGTTGTCAAGACATATGACTTCATATCCTTTTTCCACCAATCTACTGACTAAGTGGCTTCCCATGAAACCGGCTCCTCCTGTGACTAAAATCTTCATATTCTCACTCCTTTAATCTACACTTCTCAATCTTTTCCTAGCCACAGGAATTTATAACTCCTGCTAGAAGGATAGGCTTCTAATTGCTCTCGTCAATCTTTTGGTTGCTTCTATAAGATCCAATCCCTCTAGCGGTGTATTCTTTGTAATATGAAAGATAAGAAATTAGTATCAAGGGTACTAGTAGTAACTAGATGGGAGAGTGGGTATAGAGTACAAACCTATATGGTTCGATTCATTGGGAGCTAAATCTTCTTGTACTCTGGTTAAGACAGATTCGGTATCTGTTCTAATAGATCCAGGAGTAGCTATTATGCATAGGACTTTTCCTGCCCCTTCTACTGTAAAATACGAATGGTGTATAGAGGGATATAAGGCTATATTAGATGCAGCTGCTATAGCAGATGTAATAGTCATAACACACTATCACTATGATCACTTCATAGACTTTGAAGAGAGAGTGTATAGAGGGAAGATAATTCTTGCTAAAAATCCCAACTTATTTATAAACGATTCCCAGAGAAATAGAGCATTATCATTCTTTAAACACCTCTATGCTATGGAAGGTATTGATCTTGAAAGCATACTCGAAGAGCCAGTAGAAGTAGAGTTCAGAGATCCTCTTTCAGAGATACCTAAGGCCGCTACTAGGGACTTTGGGGATTATAATCCCAGGAGGAGAGAGTTACTGGAGAAGGGTATGAAGTGGTTCAAAAATAGAGCCAAGAAGTGGAATGGTTACAAGAGAATACCAGAGTTAAAATTACACGACATAGAAGTGAGATTTGCTGATGGTAGGAGTTTTAAATTCGGTGAGCTTAAGCTAAGATTTACTAGACCATTATTTCACGGTATAGAGTTCTCTAGAGTAGGATGGGTCGTAGGTCTAGTTATTGAGTATGGAAGCTGGAAGTTACTCTATAGCTCTGATCTAAATGGCCCAATCATAGAGGACTATGCAGATTGGATAGTAAGTGAGAGGCCTAATATTATAGTCCTCGACGGACCTATGACATACATGCTAGGCTATACTCTCAATAGAATAAACCTCAATAGGGCTATAGATAATGCTGTACATATAGTGGAGGATTCAGGTGCAGAGTTGATACTTTACGATCACCACTTACCTAGAGAACCCAAGTTCAAAGAGAGGACTAAATTAGTATGGAAAAGGGCAGGAGAGAAGGGTGTTAGACTAATGACAGTAGCCGAGTATCTAGGGATCACACCAGCTGTACTAAGGTATGTATAAAGTTTTACTCACCTCCAATAGTGCTGAATTAATCTCATCACAAAACTTAAGTGCACTAAGAGATCTTGATATACATGAAGGCGATATATATGGAACTTAAAGTTTTATTATGTTTCGTATTCTTGATAATTCTATCATTCTATATTATAGAACCTCTTTCGACGCCCGAGAAAGAATACATATATTATGGGTATGTGCCACGAAACATATACTATTATTATAATATAGGTAATATATTCGTAAATCCCAAATGGATAATAGAGAATACTACCATTAGAGACTATGCTCTACTAGTGGTTATAGGTAATTATGAAGACACTAGCGTAAAAGTACTAAAACTACCCGAAAAAGAGGTTATAGATAAGTACACTGTAGGTAAAATGGAGTATAGAATTACAAAGCTGCCTAATGCTACCTTCTTTAAAGTTATCACAAGCAGACCAGCAACAGTACTGTTAATGGGTGGTGCAGCTATAGATACATGGCCAAGTAATAAGACACATAAACTCTGGCCTAGGAGGAGGGCTATATCAATGTTTACAACTAGTACTAATGGCGGTTACATAGGGAAGGAATTCATATTCCTAGCTACTACAGAACTGCCTGTAGGTAGGGTTGATATCTATGCACTAGAAGACTCGAAGGTCACTATCTACGATAGACAGAATAGAATTGTTAAGAAGCTCGAGGTGAAAGCTAATGAGTTCAAATCCGTATTTCTCAAAAGCTATGAGATCTATAGAGTGGTCTCCACAGGTAATATAATAGTTCAAGTAATCGATGAGAATCGTGAACCTGATACTCTCATCTATCCTTCAGCTACTGGAGGATTTATAGGAACGAGGTTCTATGGTATTGGAGTAGTGCCTGAAGAATGGTTACCACTTGAAGAAATGGCTTTCATAGTAACTGGTATTGAGAACTTCAAACTAACTGTAGTAGACCTCAAGTACAAGACCACGATCTTAGAGAAAGAGTTTAAAGCAGGGAGGTTAAACAAACTTAAACTGGAGTCCTACTGTATAGGTGTTGAAAGTGATAAACCAATACTCCTCATGTACGTGGGCTTTGCTTTGAGTAAGAAAGTGGTCTTTCTAGGATTAAGAGGAGGAGAGGAAGCATACATTTACGTCCCTGAGGGCGAAGCCTACATCTTCTCCGCGTATGAGGATACTATTGTGACTGTAGATGGAGTTCAACACTATCTAGGAAGGGATAGCTATATGTTATTACCCCGAGGACTACATAGGATAGGTGCTGATAAGACTGTACTCATAGAAATGGTGAAGTATGGAAATCTGAGGACTTCGGTCTTCCGTAAGATCTGGGAATTTCCTTATACAGCAGGGTTTGAAGCCTTTGGAATGATCATACCTCCAATACAGGGTATTGAGAAGAGCTACGACATAACACTGAAACCTCTAAGAGCAGAATTCCCATGGAAGTATATACTGATACTGGCTATAGTCATAGTAGCGATTGCTGTATTCATAATCATCAAGAGAACACGTAAACAGGTTAAATAGATAGATTAACTTGTAGACTTGAGTTTTTATCTATCTTGATCTTCTACAGAGGATAATGAACATTAGTACTTCTAAGTATCAAGACGACCTGACAGGAGAATACCCACATACTCTCTCATGAATAGATAATGGAAACTTTTCATTCTCACTTTTGATGAAAACCATTTCATACTGCTAACTTCCACCTACCTCTATCAGGCTTATCGATGGGGCATAATCCTCTAAGAACATAGGTGAGTACTTGTACGCCTTTAGCCACTCATCGTCCGCATCACTAGCTGAATACCTGTATACTACAAACCAGTAGGAGTAATAGGTTCCCGCTGTAAAGGTTACAGGTTCACTAAGTGGACTAAACTGGTACTCTAATGAATGTTGCGGAATCCAACCAGATGCCCACTTAGTTACCGCAAATACAGGATTGCTACCTATATCACGTAGTGTACTCACAGCTGATCTACTCAGGAATATAGCTCTGCCTATACCACTACCCCAATGGGTACAGAAGAAGTTGGGATAGTCATACTCTCTGTGATACCATCCCCATCCGAGATATGAGTCCCCCAGTGACATGTTACATATACCGTTTCCTTCCCCTACTAGGTACATGTATCTCTCAGGCCTCCCTCCTCCCATTGATGCAAACATCCACACCCCACTCCCGCTTTGTGTGTTCTTCCAGTATATGTGTTGTAGGCATGCCATATACTTAGAGCCATTTATGATGTAGACTATAGCGAGTGTAGCATAGTAATCCGTTCTAACATCACCCTCAGCATATACATTACCCACACTTTCCGTATCCAGTACCGCTAGTATTCTGACTGGTAGTGATAGCCACGAGTAGGAACCTATATATCTGGAGAACACTTCCCACTTACCATAAGGTCTATATCTGCCGAGTCTACCTCTATACTTTCCGAATGCGTGTATATTTGTGGGTCCATAGGCAGTTCCGTTAGGATCTCGGAATCCTAGTGCAGCTACTCCATGATAGTCAAATCCATAGTCTCTCATGGTACTATGCTCGATATCTATTAGCTCTACTCTAAAGGTCTCTGAGACTATATCTTTATACTCGGGGAGGTTATAGTCGAACTGTAGAGATGTTGGCCACTTTACGATATCGGCATCACAATCGGACTCCCATGTTATATTTATGTACTTGTATTTTTCACTCGTACTGTAGAATGGAACTCTAAACACTAGTCTGCAGGATTCATTGAACCAGTAGACTGGATTTGCAGGACTTACTGGAATCCATACTTCATGATCATGCCACAAGATTTTTCTCCAATATTCACTTTGAAATGGACAAAGTCTCCAGCTAAATAAATCACTACTAATACATACTCTCATTTGCTTAACAGGTATCGGAGGTATAGGTGGAGGTCTTCCATTAGGAGAACTCACATTAAGTGGAACTTCATTGAGTAGAAAATGAAGACTGAAGTTCCAATCAAGTTCAATAACATATACCTCATCTGGTGTACTTCCCCTATTCAATTCCACATAACTCCAAGTCATAGGGTTAAAGTAGTAGAGCTTGTCTGGTGTATTTCTCTCTACTCTCAACACTATGCTTGAATATGTTATTCCTGATACCACTATACCTCTCCAATCTATTGCATATATCCTCAGTGGTATTATTCCATCTGGATCCTTTGGAGTTATCCCCATTCTATATATTGGCATTACTGTGCTATTCGATATTGTGATACACCACACTCCTCCCCCTAGGTACTTGTAGCTAATGATATCGGCTCTCCTCCAATAATAGCTTAAGTCGGGAAATAGTACCCTCAGGTCTACACCTCTTATATCAGCTACTGGTATCCCTTCATCCACCATGAGTTTAATGTATACATCTATCTCATCTCCTCTACTCGTCACGTTAATTATACTCATGAAAAGTCCAACTTCAACCTTGATCCTAGCATCACGTATACCAAGACGAGGTATTGATATTGTAGCATTTAGACAACCAAGGCTCACACTCGTGGGTTTATACCAGTATAGTTTAAATATGAAGTTTTTAGGAGGGATGTGGAATGTTTCACCTTGAAAGTTAGTTGATGCTTTGGGAAAGCCTACTTGAACACGTATACCATATCTTCTAGACACAAACTCAGTCCAGTTATTGATAAGAGTATATGTACGCAATCTGAACATTGTCAGATTATGCATATAGGGATGGAATGCATATGTCTGACTAGCATTTGCCATTACTGCTGCAAGCAGCCTCTTTAGATCCGCCCTTATGGTTTCGACTACGTTTACGAGTGTATAGGACTTCTCTTTAATCCGTGGTATACTATAGAGCTCTACTAACAGTGTCAGAACAATACTAAGCATTGAGATTACCAATAGTGATATAGTGACAATTATGATTATCGTCATTTGACCTCTTTTCATTTTGAGTTTCTACCTCTTCACATACTGAGAGATTGGAATTCGTATCCGGTGATAAATTCCCGAAATTATTATATCTACTGCAGTTAATACAGCTGTTCGCAGTGCTATTAAGTCCTCCCTTACTTCTAATATGTTTTTCATAGTATTCACCTTTTTCCTAATTAAAAATACATTTAAGAATATTTAATCTTTTCTTAATCGAGCAATTTAGTGTTTAAATACTTCCCCAGTAGCTGATTTCATTGGAGTTAAAGCCAGGAGAAATATATGCTAAAACTCAAGCAGATAGTACTCGGGATTGTAAATATGGTCTTAGAGAGACTGCAGTAAATCCCTAGATCGAACATAAGTACTTTATATTTATTACATATATTTAGGGAACTAGTACGAGTTAGGGATGAATGTGAGAACTATATACAAGGTGTCTTTCATTTTACTAATCCTAGTAGCCCTAGCTCCTCTTTTTCATGTAGAATACAATTATAAAAGAGGGATAATCGATATGATTGAGCACTATGTAACCATAACTACAGGGAAGCGTATAAAGGTCTCCGGTAGACTGATGGAGAAGGTATATACACTTAGGAAAGGTAGAGCTATTGACGTATAATAAGACCGACAAAAGTATCGGGGTCTTATTAGTGTATGGTATCTAGGGACTATGGTTAAAGTCTATAGTGGATATCAATATAGCCTTTTAGGTGAAAAGATGACTATGCCTGAGTTGACGGAATCTGAAATGAAGACATTAATGGTACTCCGTAGAGAACCCATAAGTGTAGACAATATAGTAAGGACAGAAGATGGTGTAAGAGCATTGGAGTATCTACTCTACTTAGGACTAGTAGATATAGTAGATAATGAGGAGTACTCAGACATCGTAATATTGACAGAGAAGGGAAGAAGATTAGTTGAAATCCTCAAATCATTAATAGAGAGTGGAGAGCTAGATCTCAAGGCTCTAGGGTTAGATCAGGAAGGGGTACTTGAAGAAGCATATCCAGTAGAACTGTATCAAAATTTATCTACGGAGGATCTGAGAATTTTACTACTCCTATACTTTAATGGAGGAAAGCTAAAGTGGTATCAACTAATAAGAGCAGCGAGGAAAAGACCTAGTAGTAGACTACTAAAGAATGGGTTGATAAGACGGAAGAAAATAAAACCTGAAAGAGGAAGATCTTATACAGTAGTCGAGATAACTAAGGAAGGAATAGCACTCCTTGACACCATGTTTAGTAGAGTCAAAATAGATCCCACGAGGTGGATTGAAAAGAGAAGGGGATTTAAGACACCATCATCTGAACTAATCTACAATTTATCTAAAATACTCTCATCAGCAGAGTAAAATAGATTTTGATAAAAATCACAATTTTGTGGAACATTGTGAACAAATAATAAGTATTCCATAGACAAAGATTTATCAGAAAGATACATGTTCTCCGCAGAAGTACATGAAAATACGAAATATCAAAGATTCTCGCTTAACCCAACTTTCCGAGAACTATGCCAGAAGGATGATGAGGGAGCTTAGAGGGCCGTGATGAATCCATTCATAGTGGACACGGAGTACTGTAACTTAAGACACAAAGCCACGGATTAGGTAAACGGTATCTGATTGGGATTTGAGGGGACTTAAATATAGCAAATTGTAGCTTTTTGGTAAAGAAGTGTAACATATGAACGAGAAACTATTGCCTCCTGGAGATACCTATGAGATCTCCTATGGTCACTCCATATGATCTTATGGATTTTTCCAATTCCCTTCTAACCCTTTCACATTCACGTAGTAAGCATTCTCCATTCGATCTACCCTTGAGAATTTCTTCTCTCCTCTCTATGGCCTTCAATAGTTCTCCCTCAATCCTTAAAAATTCACTATCTGTACCCCTGTAGAATGGTTTGATACATTTGTATATTCTGTATACGAGTTCAGGAGGTATACCCAAGTTCTTTGATTCCTCAATCACTAAATGCCATAGCTCTACTCCCCTGTAGTACATTTTAGCGATCCTAGATGCTATACCACTGGCAGTTTTCCTATTCTCATCTATTTTGCCGTAGTATCTTCTATAGTAGTCCACTACCTCTCTGTAGATATTTAACCTAATGTAGTCAGTCCACATATGCCTCCTATACTGCTCTCGCTTCCTCTCAAGAGCCTCTTCTAGATTTATCATTCCGCTTTCATAGGCTATTAGAGTAAGACATCTATTCTTCGACCTACCTTTCCTGAAGGGGCACTTAGTATATGGACACTTCATGCATAATTTGGAAAACATACTCCTTTTATCTTAAATGTTTTGATATAAAAATATGAATTCATATCCCTAAGCTAATTTATCTGCGACCATTATAATTGCCCAGTAGTTGAGAACTCTTAGCCTAATGAATCTAAATCAACATTTATTGAAACCATACAGGTCTATGATTAAATTCTCGGTTTAAATACCTCTATCTCTATCTAGAATACAAATGTTTATAAGTTATATAGACTATAATGAGTGATAAATTATGAAGGCTCGGTATATAGGTGTAATACTGGCTGTTACTATACTGCTAATCCCTATAGTACTGTCAGCGGCTCCTCAGGAAAGAGAGACTGTCCTACACATCTTACAACCCTGTGAGCCTCCTCCTCCATTACTAACGTGGAACGTCTTTGGTAGGTGTAG
>QMRW01000054.1 GCA_003650785.1 Thermoprotei archaeon
CCTCCTCTATGGAGATATATACCCGAGCTCTCTAGGTCCTATGTATATCGGTACAAAAACGCTTCATGTAGTTAAGGGAGCTGCACTAACAAGACATTTCGCAGCTTATTTAATAGACTTTAGGAATATGAACTTAGAAGAGGTATTCTGTACAGAATGGAAGGCATCATCGAGATATGAACACCCAGAATATCCAATTCATACGTACTCATCAGTAGTTCACGACACTCTTAGAGGAAGATGGCTCGTATTGGTAGAGGCTGTAGATCCTATTCACAGTAGAGAACCTGGACTTAACACTGAAGTTGATAGGCTTTTACTGTATATCAGTGAAGTTGAAGATTAATTTTTGCTCTTCGGTCTAATCTAAATGCCCTCACTTAGGTCTACACATGTATAAACTTATAACATTCATATTAAATAGAATAGCAAAGAAAATATTATTTTTCACATACTTGTCATATAGCCATGCAGCGTGAGTATCCTTGGAAGACTAAGGAAGCATTACTAGAAGTCATAAATGTACTATCAAGCAGGAAGATAAGATGGGTTCTCATCGGTAGCACTGCAAGCTATTTACATGGATTAGACATAATGCCTAGAGACTTAGACATATTAGTTGACTTAGAGAGGGTATATGAAGTTGACAGGTTATTAGCATCTAAATTTACTATTATAAGAAGAGTTAGACAATCATCAAGTGAACTCTATTCTAGTCACTACGGAATCTTTAAAGTTCATGATATCAGAGTAGAGGTAATGGCAGATCTCAAGATACGGAGGGAGTATGGTACTCTTAAGCTAGATTTCGATGAGATATATCTCTATTCAAAGAGAATCAAAGTCGACAGAATCTACATAAGATTGATTCCCTTAGAGTGGCAACTAGTAGCTTATGTCATGATACCAGGTAGAGAGAAACGTGTAAAGGCTATTTTAGCTCTACTTAGAATTAGAGGAGTTGAGGAAGGAGCATTAGATTCAGCACTTCAACATGCACCAGTTAGTGTTAAGAATGTAGTCTTGAGATTATTAAGAGACTCAGGCTTATTAAACTGACCTCTAGAGTTGAAAGGGGTGAGAAGTGTTGAGAGAAGGCTTTATTGAAGATGTGATAATGATTTTCTCCACCGTAAGTTCCAAGGGAGAAGCTGAGAAAATAGCTAGAGCGTTAATAGGAAAGAGAGTAGCTGCTTGTGTAAGTATGTTTGGACCTATTAAAAGTATGTACTGGTGGGATGGCAAAATAGAAGAGTCGGAGGAATACCTCCTCATAATAAAGACCACTCGGAGTAAGTATGGGGAATTAGAGGGAATTATCAGCAAAATACACAGTTATCAAGTACCAGAAATACTAGCAATCCCAATCGTAAGTGCACTAAAAGAGTACATTGAATGGTTAAGAGAAGAACTAGAAGAGTGAAGTCGTATATTCCTCATTTCCGATCAACAGATTTCTTATCGAGAAAGGCTAAGTTCAAGATAACAGTGTTCTATAATAATTACTAATCGTTTAATATACTCGCTCTGCAACTCCTGGCTTTAGTTATATGTTAAACTTTGAACTCATAGAAGAAATGGAGAAGAAATAGGGTAAGTGTAATCTTCAATTATAGTAACTAGTATATTATATGCAGAGATAGGTAAAAATAATGATAGTTGGACAACTATTATTAATCGAGTACCTATGAAGTTAAACCCCTTAATCAATGACTACTATGAGTGGCTAGAAACAGCGTGGAGTAACTTTGAGAGAGCTTGTAGAGGATTTCGTAGTCAGGATTACGCTCAATATGTCCTTTATGCTCACCAGACAATAGAAGCCACTCTTAAAGTCTTCTATTTAAAGAAAGGTATCAAGCCCTTGGGAACTCACGATATAGCTTATCTCTATGAGCTTGTGATAAATCTCGATCTTGGCTTATCCATCAGCAAAGAAGAATTCCATAAGGTAGTGACAAAATTCTCGATATTATAGTCAAAGTAATTGTGGTGCTAAGGTTTGACCTTGTTGAGTGAATAAATGAGAAGTAAAATATGAGTGGGTTCACCATAGTGTTTGGTAGATATTGGAGAGGTTTATATAAAGTATTGTAAGGTGACTAAGGAGGTAAGGGTGTGAGGAGTAGGAGTATATTATGAATTCACGCGATAGATTGTTAATGAGTATTTACCACGAAGAACCAGATAGAGTACCTATTACTCCGAGAATAGGGGCTAGATTTGTTCCGTGGCTCTATCCTGATCATAAAGAGCCATATTGGAAGATTGCATACTACACTTATAGGAGATTTAAATTTGATATTTACATCGATGGTTTGAGTCCTCCAGGATTGGTGAGAATTCCAATTTTGTTAGATTTCAGGCCCTCATCCAAAGTCCCATTTGGATATGAAGGCATTAGTATTGAGATAAGTACTCATGATCTGAATGAGGATTATAAGATAGTTACTAGAATTATAAAGACTCCTAAGGGTTTATTGAGGGATAGGATTAAAGTTCCTAAACCAGTAAAACTAAAAGAACTTAAGCAAAGTTGGAGGTTTATGTGCTCACCATCATGGGTACCGTGTCCTTATCCCTTTATAATAGAGCACTTAGTTAAAACTTTAGATGATGTTGAAAAGGTAGAGTACATTCTCCCAGATCCTGGCAAAGTTAGTGAGAGGGAAATTAAGAAGATTAATGACTTTATAGGAAATGATGGTTTGATATCATTTACAGCAGGGAATACAATAGACTATGCTATATATGCTCTGGGATTGAAGAATAGTCTATTGGCTTACTTTAGGAATAGAGAGCTATTAGTAAGCCTTCTTAAAGTTTTTCATGAACATACACTAGCAGTAACAGAAGTCCTATTGGAGAGAGGGGCTGAGATAATTTTCCATAGCAATTTTATGGGTGGCGTTAGTGCTGGATGGAGTCCTAGGATATGGAATCATTTATTTAAACCATTGATTAAGGAACATGCCCTCCTCGTGAAGAAAATGGGTGGTCTTTTCCATTATTATGATGATGGTAAGATAATGGACATATTAGATTACATTAGAGAACTTAACATTGACATAATCACTATTGCACCTGAGAGGTATGGGAATGATTTGAAACTTGTGAAGTTGAAGCTTGGTAACAGAATGTGTTTGAAGGGAGGTATAGATCCCGACATTATTAGGTTTGGTTCTATAGATGAGGTTATCTGTAATGTAAGATCAGCAATAGGTGCTATGGCTAATGGTGGAGGTCTCATATTAAGTTCATCTGATTCACTTCATGCATATACACCATTTGAAAACATAAGGGTTCTAATAAATGAAGTTAAAAAGTACGGGACTTATCCGTTAAAACAGTAATCCATGAAGTAGAAATCAATGTGGAGCATTAATCGTAAAATGTGATAATGTTCACATCAGATAGAAGGGCATTTTCTTTTTATCACACTCTTTTGTAAACGCCTTCATACTCAAGGTGTACTACCGTTGCAGTTATTAAGGGTTGAGAACACTGAGACTTGTAGGGACGACTCATGACTATCAGAGTTGGAATTATAGGTGTCGGTAGAAGGGGGCTGGCTCACTTGAGGACTCTAAGGAACTTTGAGAATGTTACTATTGCTGCTGTTTGCGATGTCGATAAAGCTAAATTGGGAAATGTAGTTAGAGAATATAAAGTAAAATCCTACCTAAACCTCGATGAGATGTTGGAGAAAGAGAGACTTGATGCAGTGGTTATATGTACACCTGTCCCATATCATGTCCCCCAAGCTCTAAGATGTATAGAGAAAGGTATCCATGTAATGATAGAAAAACCTGTTTCCACATCCATCAAGGAGCTGAGAGAATTATTGAGAGCTGTTAGATCTAGGAATGTGATAGTAGCAGTGAGCTTTCAATCTAAATACTCGAGGTTAGTTGATATCCTGAGAGAAAAGATCGACAGAAAAACTCTCTCTATGGTTGCAGGCTACTGGTATTGGACGATTCCACTAGTTTCATGGATAAGGAGAAGGGAATTAGCAGGAGGTCAAATTGTTGAACAAGCTATCCACTTGATCGATTTATATAGATATCTCGTAGGAGAAGTCTATAGCGTATATGCCACCTATACTGAAAGAGGAAGAAATACTAGGGAGGATGAGGAACAGGGATTTAAAAACTGGACGAGCTACTCCGTAATTTTCAAGTTCAGAAATGATATTATAGGAGTCTTATACTCTACATATGCTCTTTATCCCAAAATTTTCACAGATGAGAGAGGATACCATATAATGGTAGATTTTATCTGTAGAGAGATGCTAGTCCGTTATATCCATCCAAGAGAGGTAAGAATTTATAGAAGAAATCAGGAGGTAGAGAGCCATACCACTCCTATAGACTTTGACTATAGAATGTACGACTGCTTTATTAGAGCAGTGGAAACAGGAGATAAAGGCATACTACGTACGCATTACGAGGACTCCTTTATGACAAACATAGTAGCACTGGCTGCTAACGAATCCGCTATTACTGGGAGAGTCATAAAAATAGAGGAGTTTCTTTCATCTCATAACTAAATAGCGGGGTATACCTGATAATTTCCCTATTTAAATACAAATGAATTCTATGGCTACACCATATCTACGAGATATAACTCCCTTAATGTGGAATAGTTTTACAACGATTTCGGAAATAATAGATCAGGAGCTATAGTAAGGTACGCTTATTTAATCTGTTGTATTAACTCATGTAATTTGCCTAGGTAGACTAGTATGAAGTTTCTTAAATACCATCAGCCACTATCACTGTTAAGTCTCCCTCTACCTTGGACTAAAATGACATGCTAATTTATTTCATTATACACTATCTTAGTGAGAGAGTAAGCTGATGTGGAAGGGTTAATATTACCACTACTAGGATAACTCTGCTCAAATTAAAAGTAACTGGGTTCCAATCGTATTATGTCTTTTAATGAGTCGAAGTGTTTGTCATAGGAGACTATCTTGTTTATTCCAAGCTTTTTCATAACAGAATAGGCTAATGCATCGTCAAAGTCTAAGCCGTGCTTTTCCATATACCTAGTGGCTGAAATTCTATCAAATAGTGACAAGTAGTATATTCTCAACCCTTTATAGCCGTAAAGAGATGAAATAAATATCCTTAGCTCATGTGGCTTCTTACCATAGTTTTCCATTACGATCAGTATACTGTCTATGTGAAAACATGTAATTATAGCCTTTAACGCGCCTATCTTGACTTTATTTAGAAATACTTCACATTCATCTGCATATTCTTGATCTAACTCGAGCTCTAAGAATATGTTAGAGTCTACAAAATACACTTTGTCAACATCTAGTTTTCCTGACCCTAATTGATCGAGCTTCATGTTGGAGCTCAACCCCGCTTTTCTTCACATGTTTCAACATACCTCTTATTGCCTTGACAGGATCATCTGGAATTTTGATTTCAGCTAGCATAATCTCATGCTCCAAAAGCCACTTCCTCATAGCATCTTCAACAGCCTTACTGATAGAGCCACGACCATAACCATATACCTCCATTGCTACCTTACGAAATCTCTTTTCCAGCTCTTCATCTATGTAAACCTTTAAGCCCTTCATAAACATCCCCCAATCCCTATAGGTATATAGGGATATAAACCTTTAGTTCTGAATCTCTAGTACTAGAAAGAATTAGAAGCGGTAGGGAAGCTATCCGGTTGCTGAACCGGAGGTAGTCTTCGCAAGAAGCTTCAGTGACCAGAAACCTCTTCATCGTTCAGGCGGGGAGTTCAATCATCATCTAGTTAGAGTATAGTTAGCTTTGGGCTAAAACCTTTTCTATGATCTGCTCTAAAGCTTCAAGTTGGAGTATGAAGAATACTCCTATTTACATATTGTATCTAAAGTTAGAAAGAAGTAGAAAGAGAAATTAGGATGAGATAGTTGAAGAATAGGGAGGATGAACTCAGGCGGCACTGAGTGATGAGGAGAAGTAGGTAGGCTGATATCAAAAAGTCAGCTTATACTCTTAGACCTCGAATAAGGGGAGAACATTCGTATTAAAAACACTTACACAGAACTCTGCCTTAACATTTGAACATATGGGACTCCTATGTGATCATCCTTCTCCCTATTAGTTAAAGGAAAGGTTTGATATAATCAGTATTTTAAACTAAGGATCTTAGTATCCTATAGGCTTCCTCTGGAGATTGTACTCTTAGAGTCAGCCTCTCGAAAGGACAAACTGTTCTCTTCTCTCTGTCTAATATTACTGGTACTAATTTTTTAAACTCGAATTCTATATTATTCTCCGCTAGGACTCTTAATCCACTCTCGCTTAGAACTTCAGCAAATACTCCTTTAACTTTCGAATAGGCTAAAAGAAGAGCAGCTGCTTTTCCAACAACTTTATCGGCTACTGAGGATTCCCACATCTTATGTTTAAGGCTAATTACAGCTTTTACCAGATCTACTATTCCTGAAGCCGATGATTCATAGAGAACTGTTCCATTCTTGACTATGACTAGAGACAATTTTCTCTCGTTTAGTATTCTTTTTGCTAATTTCAAATCTTCCTTCAGCACATCATCCCTAAGATGAGATCCTTATGGTAATTAAAGAGTTTAGCTTACGTATAACTCTAGAAGGCCTAAAATGTGAGTTATCAACTATAGATGAGTAAACATTTCCGAGTCAGTATTCGAAATCTTTGAAACTATCAGTAAATGCCTTACCTATGGGAGACATTAATTCATATCCTATCTATACTCACTAATGCTAGACTATTTTCTTATCATTATCTGATGAGTCCAAATTTTCTAAGTATATCCAGAACACCCCTACCATGGGGTAGAGGGGAAATATAGCCCCCAGCCCTTTTCACAGCCTCTATGACCTCTTTATCCGCATTTGATACCGTTGCTGGTATGAAGCCGTATCTTCCATCTAACATTTCTATATCATGTGGACCATCACCTATACACAGTACTCTTGAGTACTCTATACCCCAGTACTCTGCCAGTACTTTTAGAGTCTCTCCTTTTCCAGCAAAGGGAAGTAGTACCTGCACCAGGCGCCATAGGCGATTACATTTAAAGTTGAGCTTCTTCTCTTCTATTTTCCTCTTAAGGTAATGGATAGCTTCTCTCGCCTCCTCTTCCTCCTTGAAAATCAGTCCTGCTATATGCTTCTGTATGGCTCTATCTTCATCAATCCATAACTCAACTCTAAATCCAATCTCTCTAAGCTCCTTTAGGGTCTCTCTAAGTAGATCCATAGCTATAGGTAAGACATTTAGCCAAGCCCTATCTATCCTACTGTTATGTTCTACTAATGGGAAGTATCGATTAATATATAAAATATAGATCTCTTGCTCGTTAGCTATGAGTGCATGAGGAATTCCAATCTCGGCACCCAGACCTCCCCGCTTCAAGAATCTTAACTGTACTTCAAGCTCTCTTCCAGAAGCCGTGGTAATCTTAATTCCTCTCTTATCTAGTTGTAGAAGTGCATCTCTTAACTCTGGCAGTATTGTTCCGTTAGGCTCTAACATAGTTCCATCGAGATCAATTGCTACGAGCTCGATTTGAGACATAGTCCTCTCAGGCCTTCATCCTCGTCTTGGTACCAGTTCATTCATATAAATATGTATTGAGAAGTTACAGAGCTTGTAGATTAAGAAAGGCATAGAGTATCCTAAGTACTAGTAGTACTCGATAAGAATAGGACTTCTGATGCAGAACTATTATAGATCGACTGGGAAGCAATAGAGGAAGTTTTTAGGTTAAGTACATTACATCAACACAGCACTAAGTTGGATAGTATTACTAGAGTGAATTATATTAAGGCTTATTAATCCAATATAACTATCTCGATGAGAATATGGCTGTAGGAGAGGCATATAAGTTAGAGTATAAAACTCTAAAAGACCCGTATACTGGGGTTGAATTTCTCAAGTTGACTGATGGTAGAGGAAATACAGTACATCCCTACTTTACTCAACCTCTATTTTCCTCAAATGGAGAGACCATACTCCTCACTTCTGATAGGACAGGAGAATGGCAACTTTATAAATTGGATATACCGGATAGGATTATTACACAAC
>QMRW01000055.1 GCA_003650785.1 Thermoprotei archaeon
GCATCCTCTATTATCCTTTTAGATATTCTTTCAGCCATTTTCTCAGACCTCTAGTATGGTTTTCACGACGTAAGCTATTGCCTCTTCCTTTCTCTTTTCTGCCTTATTCCTTAAGTCTTCACATATAGATTTAGCTCTGTTCATTAACAATTCTGCTTCTTTTTCCGCTTCTTTCTTAGCTTTTTCGAGAATCTTTTGAGTCTTACGCTCTACCTCTACTATACTATTACGGTAACTCTCTTGATAGATCTTTAAAAGTCTCTCTCTTGTACTCTTTATTATCCCCTCGGCTTCTCTCTTAGCTTTCTCTACTATCTCTCTAGCTCTATTTTCAGCATCTCTGATAATCCTCAATGCATTGAATATCTCTTCACCGGCATAGGCCTTCCACTGCTCGATAAGTTCAGTCTCCTCAGTACTCGCACTGCTCATACCGGCACCTATTCGTCTCTTTGTAAAGACTATTTAAGTATTACTTGAATGCAGATCGATATGCCTTTAGTATACTAGCAATAAGCTATTATTGATAACGTGTACAGGTATAGTATGAAAAGGCTAATAAATGATCCTAGAAGAATTTCAGAGGGCGAATAGATCTTATGGGAAAGATAGCTGTAATCGCACGTGAAGATGTAGCAGCCTTATTTAGATGGGCTGGTGTTAGAGATAGTTTCAGTGTGAATACTGAGGAGGAAGCTAGAGAACTCCTCTACAAGCTAGCTAAAGATCCGAAGTACACTTTGATAATTGTAGGTGCTAGCATAGCAGAGAAGATAGTAAGAGCTATAGAACTAATCACAGCAGAACAAGAGTACCCCCTAATTATAACTATTCCAGAAAGGGGAGTTACACCTTCAAAGAGGATAGACCCACTAAGGGAACTTCTTAGAAGGGCCTTAGGAATAGAGATAAAGTAGCTTTGGTGAGAGAGTGGCTGAGCTAGGAGTACGAGTAACTAGAATGGAACTATTTAAACTGAAAAAGAGACTCGAGGTAGCAGATAGAGCTCGACAACTACTAGAGGAGAAGAGGAAAATACTTGCCATGGAACTGATGAAGTATGTTGATAAAATTAGGGAATTAAGGGAAAACGTGAATCGTAGCCTAGCTGATCTATACGATGCACTAGTAGATGCCGAGATGCTCATGGGTAAGAGTGTAGTGAGAGGTCTTTTGATACCGTCAGCTGATAGATTTGAAATTGAGGAATCCAGCAGAAGTACTATAGGGATAAGCATTCCTGTATTAAAGTTAAAGATGACTAAAGGATTTATGGCAACAAATCCATATAGTTTTATAACAACCTCGACAAAACTAGATGAAATAGCCGGTAAGGTAGATGATGTCCTAATCAGTGTAGTAGAACTAGCTGAGGCTCAAGCTACTGTAAAGAGATTAGCTGAAGAGTTGGATAAGGTTAAGAGGAGGGTTAATGCACTAGAGAGGATAGTAATACCAAAGATCCAACGTAGAATTAAGTATATAGAGATGAGACTAGAAGAAATGGAGAGAGAGGACATGTTTCGCTTAAAGAGGATTAAAACCTGTCTAGAGAGAAGACGTAGAACAGGAGTATAGGTACAACTACCGCAGAGGTTCCTACTAGCTTTAAGAGAATAGCTCCATACCATGCTATAAGAAATGATACTTGTACGAATGGTTAAGAACTCCCTACTTAACGAGTCCATATTTCTTAACTGTTCAAAAGCCAAGTGCAGTACTCTACCGATTTACACTGATTCTATCTAGGATAATGATGATGTTTATAAGCTGATCTACCATCCCACTGTCATAGTACTACACATACACAAATACGAGAGTGATCGTAGTTCGTATATATCCTTAGCTCAAAATGCTCTACTAATATTTCACCTTTGGCCCCTTCTCGACATTTCTCTCTCCAAGGGTTCCTATATACTATCTCCATCCATATTGAGTGTGGATATTTTAAAGGCTTATGTTCAGAGAGTTTCTGAATTCTTCACTTTCATTCTGTAAACTCTATGAATATGATATAACTGTTCGATATCGTATCTAACCACTTTATTATTTATTAATGCTATTGCATTAATGAAATCTATATTAAATGTACTCCAATCTTTGACTTTAATCGGTTTAATATTTTTCTTGAAATTGATCATAAGCTTGCCATCTGTTATTAATTCCACCTATACTATTGAAGTCTCTTGAGAGCTGAGAGTATTTGTTTAAGTCTACTATAAAATATCGCTTTCTAGAGTTCCTAACGTAGGTTTTGATAGAACTGTATAATTATTCATTATCCATGTTTATCCTCTAAGCCCGACCATGGTAGTTAGTCATTTTATTTGTTCCTAATTTCTATCATCGAACATGAATTCATTTAACTCATTCCCTCGCCTTCATTATCAGAGTAGAATTCCAATGAGTCTATAAATTGGATAAGAATTTCTAGTAACAAAATTCCTGAATATCCTGAAAATAGAACTATTATGCAAGGTGCTATACTGATCTTCAGTATTCTATTCCAGTAACCAGATGATATCATTTTGATGTATACAGTCCTTTTAGTTATCTTAGGTAGAGATTTAACCTTCCTTATGTAACGATAACCAGCCTTTAACAGGTCCTATAATGGAATGGATAGTACTATCGAATAGTGAGTTGAGTGCTTTCAATCTTTATAATTTATTCCTTAACTCCCTCCTTTGTTTTAAGCTAATTTCAAATATACTTTCTCATTCTTAAAGAGCTTCACATATCTCATTGTAGTATAATGCTCTCCTCTTAATCATGAAATATTTAACTATTAAGTCCTTGAGTATCTCTATCGGTATACTATAAGCTTTAATTACTTGCAAGTATTCTTTCTACTTCACTTTCATGTATCCTATGTCTACCACTTAGAGTTCTCATTATCTCAATCTTTTCCCTCTAATCCACCAAGTTATGGTCTGACTACCTACATTAAGCAACTTTGCAGCCTCATTCGGCCTATATATCCATTCTTCACTCCACATACACATAACAGTTTCAAAGACTTCTCTTCTTATATCTCATCTCTCGACCTAGTCTTCTAAGCACGATGAATAGGTGAATCCACATGAATATTGTTCCTACTATTGCCCCTATCATCATACCGAGAATTTCATTACCGTATTCCTTACCTATTAAGTAGCCTATTATTGCAAAGATTACTATATCAAGTCCTATTCCTAAGGTTTTGAACATAGTGATCTTGAGCACTGTGATTCGATCTGTAGACTCTTCCTTCTTATCAGTGTCCTCTATTAATTCCATTGAAGTGTCCGTAGCGGTCATGTTTTACCCACTCACACGATACTAAATTCAGTGTAGTTCAAATGACTTTCGATCCGTTATTCAATATATATTACAACATCTCACCAGAAAGCTCTAATCTGATGAAATAAACAGCGAAAAATTAGATTTTTCTTTGATATTATTCTCTACTGATGACCGAGGTATCTAGCTGAAGCTTAGAGTTAAATTAAGTACAGTACTAGTGAGAATACCAATAACCTCGAATTCCTTAGGAGGATGGGGACGATAACTTAACCTGTACTCTGAAGTCTTATCTAGAATAAGAGTACGAATCTATTGCCGAAGTAGAGAGAGTGAGAAAAATACCTTACTACGATCTTCTAGTAATACGTCTGAAAGAGAAAATTTTTTAGTTCGCATAGTGGACTTCCCATAGGGGGCGTATACTTGCTGAGAGCTAAACCTGTAGTGAAGGTTAGAGCAATAGTATACGGAAAATACATAGATGAGGTTATAAAGGCTATAGGGAGGCTCGGAGTTGCTCACTTAGTGGATCTGAGAGACAAATTGGATAAGTTGACAGGACTACTAGAAGCTGTACAACCAACAGAGGAATTATTTAAATGTTCGAATATTATATCAAGAATAAATAGATTAGCAGAGGAGTTAGGTATATCGCTAAATGTGAGGAAAAAAATAACCAGAGTAATGAGCTTAGAAGAGATTGAAGAGGAGCTCAGCAGAATCGAGAAAAAGGTTGAAGAGGTAAGTAGTATGATCAGACGACTAGAAGAGGAGAGATCAACTCTAGAGGTCTCGGATGAGTCTAGAGAGCCAGTTGAACTAATTGAGAAACTAAAACTTAGAGAACTCTCTAAAGAAATTGAAGACAAACTATCGAACCTTCTGAGTATCGTTCAGGTCTATAAAAAGATAGAAGAGGTAAAGCAGATGCTAGCTAAAACGAGCAGTACTTACTTTATTGAGATGTGGGTACCAAAAGAGGACGTTAAAATTATTACTAACGCTATTAACGAAGCATCTAAGAACCTTGCTGTAATTAGTATAGAGTATAATATGTCGCATGAAAGTGTACCAGCAGTATTCAAGATACCGAGCTTCCTAGAGCCATTTACAAAATTGGTAAATTCATATGGCCTTCCCTCAGCTCATGAAATAAATCCTACACTATTAACGGCTATAACTTTTCCAATAATATTCGGAATAATGTTTGCAGATATAGGACACGCCGCTACACTAGCTCTCGTGGGTGTAATAGCTACAATAGTTAAGAGGAGAATGAGAAAGAAGGAAATAGAACTCACGGGAATAGTAGGAATGGTACTGGTAGCGGGCGAACTACTGATACTCTGTGGATTATGTGGAGTATTTTGGGGAGTGCTATTCGGAGAGATCTTTGGAACACATGAGTTCATGGGAATACACCTACACCCCATAGAGCTTATTAGGATAGGAAAAGAGGTTAAAATAGGTGGATTTACTCCCTCAGAGGATGTCATGACCATGTTTCACTTTGTACTGTTTATAGGAGTATGTCATATAATGTTAGGCTTGATACTTAGCCTAGTCAATAAAATAATCAATAAAGAATACAAGGAAGTTATTCCCATGATCTTCTGGATATGGCTCTACGATGGAGCTGCATACGCATTCTTCACCTACGGCTCCTCTGTAGTATTTAGGTTCGACTTCTGGCTCCATAATCCACACCTCCTATTTCTACCGCTGGGACTTATGGCTGTGAGCGAGGCAATAATTAGGGGGACAGAGGGTATTACCCATGTCTTCATGTCCCTGATAGAATCTCTCAGCCATACTGTATCCTACGGAAGGCTACTAGCATTAAACCTAATCCATGCAAACATGAGCAAAATGTTCCTTCAGATGACCTATGGAGGAGGAGTAGCGCTTCAAGCTGTGGGTATAATTATTGGGACTCTATTGGCACTAGTACTAGAGGGACTAATAATATTCGTCCACACATTAAGATTACACTGGGTGGAGTGGTTCTCAAAGTTTTATATAGGAGGAGGCATTGAGTATAAACCGTTAAGAATAGAGATAGAAGGTATAGCGGTGGGGAGATAATGGATCCTGGTATGATAGGAGCCCTAAGTGTGGCAATATCTATAGGAGGCTCTGCAGCAGCTGCCGCTTTCGCGATAATCTCAGTAGGAACAGCAATGGCCGGAGCTGGAACCGAAAGACCAGAAATACTGTCTAGAGCTATGATAGCTGTAGTATTAGGAGAAGCTATAGCAATTTACGGACTACTGGCAGCTTTCCTGTTAGTAACAGCACTACCAAAAATAACTACTTCTGAGGCTGCTAGTAAGGCACTAGCAGCATCACTTACAATGCTCATATCAAGCACAGCAGCAGGAGCAGGAATAGCATACTGTGGTTCTGCTATGACAAGTGCCATAGCGGAAAGACCTGAGACGTTTTCAGGAATTATTATATCAGTAGTTCTAGCGGAAGCTATAGGGATATACGGATTGCTAATAGCCTTCATGCTAATAAGTGCAATATAACGAGTGAAGGGACATCATAAATGAGATATTTTGAACTTTATTTAAAATCCAAGGAAACGATAAAGAAGAATATCGACATACGGACACTATCTGAATTCCAACTATCTACTAGAACCTATCAATACATTACTGAGAAATTGTTACTAAAAGCTGAGATCATGAAGCTGAGGCGAGATATCGAAGGTAAAAGAATGGGAGAGAAACTCTTAACTAGTATGAAAATAAGTAAGCTTAAGGATGGGAGGACTAGATTAGTATCGAAAGAGAGAACATACTGGAACTATCGAATGAGGTATACAAAATATCCCGTCTCTAAGCTCAAAAACCCTACTGTTTCAATAATAAGAGATATACAGAAAGTAAAAAACTCTCTTCTGACATCTCTCTCCTATACTGATACATGGGCATCGACTTTGAGACACTCTAAATCAATTACGTTAGACTTGGGAGAGGGGGTTTGTAAATGTATTATATAATTGGAGACGGGAAAATTCGGCTTATCCTTATAACTTTAAAACTACATGAATATGGATATTTTAAAATTAATCCTAATGGTATTAAGGAGTGCATATCAGTAGAGTAACCGGTGATAATATATGAAACTCAATACATCAAGAATGAAACCCCGTGTATTGAAATATGCCTATATCAGTGCTAAGATTAAAGGTTTAAAAACTCAACTACTCGGACGCGATGACATTTATGCCTTACTCGGATGTAAAGATATTCACGAAATAGTTAGACATCTAGAGACTACAGCATACAGAAAGGAGATAGAGGAAATATCAGTCGACGAACTAAATGCACTAGTACTCGAACGTGCATTTATCAAAAACTTCCTAAGAACCATGAATACTGTAATAGAGGAATCACCAAAGTATGTTCAAGATATTACAATAGAGTTCATAAGAAAATTAGATATAAATAATCTTAAAGTTATACTAAGAGCAAAGGAGTATAAGCTCCCACCACTAGAGATAGCTAGATACCTCCTGCCACTTAGAGAGTTCGACGAAGATACATGCAGACGACTTCTAGAGCGTAGTACGAATGTAGAAGATATAGTAAGAATGCTTAAGGATACAATTTACTATGAGCTCTTAAGTCAATCACTTACTGAGTATAAAACATCAGGCTCACTCCTCCCTATTGAAGTAGCACTAGATAAGTTTGTCTACGAAAGATTATGGAATAAGTCTAGGAAATTGAGCAATTTAGATAGAAAGGTAGTTGAAGAAATTCTAGGTACTGAAATAGACATCATAAACATAAAAACCACATTGAGATGCAAACTGGCTCACATGGATATTGAAGCTTTGAGAACCTTTTTACTCCCCAAGGGTTATGCTCTAGGAGAAAGAGACTTCATAGATGCTTTTAATATGGAAGATCTAGAAGAGTGCCTCAGAACTTTGGCTATTCGCCCCTATACTCGAGCATTAATGATAGGTCTAGATTCCTATAATAGAACGAAGTCTCTCCTAAGACTTGAAATAGAACTCGAAAGAACACTAGTGGAGATCAATAAGAATATATGCATAAAGTACCCACATCCATTTCACATAGGGGTAATATTATCATTTATAAACCTTAAGTGGTTTGAGGTCAGAAACCTAAGAGCTATAGTAGTGGGTAAAGAAGCTGAAGTCCCCGCCGAAAGAATAGAGAGAATACTAGTGTACTAGAGCTGTGTTTTTCTATACTTAGGATGATACTTCTTTATAGTCTCTGGATCAGCACGCTTCAGTTCGCTTTCAGGAAGCATAGAGAGTAGTTCCCAACCCTTATCGAGGGTCTCTTCAAAGGATCGCTCCTCATAGACACCCTGATTGACAAATTCCCTCTCAAATCTATCTGCAAACTTCAGGTACAATCTGTCTAGATCCGTGAGAGCAGCCTCTCCTATTACTGCTACTAGGTCTCTAACCCTCTTCCCCTCAGAATAGGCATAGTAAAGACAGTCTGAAACTTCTCGATGATCTTCTCTAGTCCTACCCTTACCTATTCCCTCCTTCATGAGTCTGGAGAGTGATGGTAGTACATCTATCGGTGGATATATACCCCTTCTGAAAAGTCCCCTATCCAGTATTATCTGCCCCTCTGTGATATAGCCCGTCAGGTCTGGTATGGGATGTGTTATATCATCCCCTGGCATTGTGAGAATTGGCATCTGAGTTATACTACCCTTACGCCCGTGTATTCTTCCAGCTCTCTCGTATATCGAGGCTAGGTCTGTGTAC
>QMRW01000056.1 GCA_003650785.1 Thermoprotei archaeon
CACATTCAGGTGAGACTAGCAAGAATAAGAGGTATTACTATAAAAGGAAGACTTTATCACAGAAAAAGGCATCATAAACTCGTTACACACTGTCACTTCTCGTACTAGGTAACTGGTGGAGGAAGCCCGGAAGCCACTCTGCTTGCAGATGCATATTACCTCCACGTAATTTGGTTTGATGCTCGCACAGGAGATTGTATAGCATTCCATTACTACACAAATAACAGGAACATGAACCCTTGTCTTTGCTCGTGTCCCTAGGATAAGTTCTTTTAACTAAAACATTGTCTAGACTATCATGGATGCTATATTGGCTATTCTCGGCCACTTCTCCGCAGCTTCTTTAGCTACAGGTCCTCTTATTTCGGTTCCCTTGGGTTCACCCTCTGGTGATACTATGACCACTGCGTTGTCCTCAAATTGGATCCATGTACCATCAGGTCGTCTATAGGGCTTCTTCTGCCTTATGACTATTGCATGCATTATTTGTTTTCTGAGCTCGGGTTTACCTTCCCTTACCGAGACCACTATCATGTCCCCTACAGCAGCTCCTGGTAGTCTTCTTCTTACAGTTTTCTTACCTAGTACTCCTATTACTCTGACTAGTCTAGCACCAGAATTATCAGCTACTCTGACTAGGGAGTTTGTAAATAGTGCGGGTGGTATGTGGGGTATGTAAAACTTACCTGTTGCTCGTCTAATACCTCTTTTTGCCAATATTTTCACCTCTTCTTACCCAGTACTACAAAGGATATAGTTTTAGCTAGCGGTCTACACTCTCCTATTATAACTATGTCCCCTTCTTTTACCGTTATGCATGGAGGAAGTCTTGCGTGTAGCTTTTTCGATCTCCTCTCATACCTCTTGTACTTGGGCACATAGTGGAGGTAATCATGACGTACTGTTACTGTTCTATGCATTTTAGCATTTACTACTATACCCTCTAATATTAGTCCTCTTACTGAAAGATTTCCATGCCATGGACATTCATCGTCATCACATACTTCTTCTGGAGGTCTTACTCCTGGTATTTTCAGATTTCTGACTTTAACCATCTTTACCACATCCTTATTCTTTTCTTTATTCTATCTTCTGGTCTTCCCAACAACTCTTTCCCCTGTACCTTTAATAACCTACCGTCTGGGAGTATTATCTTGAAGGTACATACTGCTTTAGGAACTATTTTTCTCCTTCCTTCTTTATCTTCTATAGTTAATGTCTTCATAGTCTCGTAGATTATTCTACCACTTATGCCTACATATCCTGGGTGAGTGCTTTCCAGAACTTCTACTCCGAGTCCTATGAGCTCATGCCTTAGTATATTTCTTGGGGTTATCCTCATGTCTGTTCCACCCCTTGCTCTTCTCTATTTATGGTTAGTATCCTGGCTATAGTCCTCTTGACCTCTCTAAGTCTTGATGGATTTTCTAGAGGTACTCCTCTGGCTACTTGTCCTCTCAGTCTAATGAGCTCTATTCTGAGTTCCTTCAATAATTTTTCTCTTTCCTCTCTGCTCATCTTCCTGATGTCACTTGCTTTCAGTCTGGGCATGTGATGTAGCCTCCACTATAGTTATTCTATCAGGAAGTTTTGCGACTGGTTTATATATCTTAACCTTTACCCCATATACTCCTGGTTTTAATAGCACCGATATTTTAGCTTCATCTACTAGTATCTCCCTGGGGTAGCCTGATTTAGGGACTATTCCTCTAGTGAACTTAACTGTCCTTGCTCTATCACTAGTTAATTTTCCACTCATCACAACTTCAGCTCCTATAGCTCCGGCTTCCATTATTCTCCTAAGTGCTATAAATGCAGCTCTACCATAGCGTACTCCTCTCATTAACGCTCTTCCAATATGATAAGCTACTATCTTTGCATTTAGATCCGGAGTATCTATTTGAGCAATATCTATCTGTGGATTTTCGAGATTAAATCTTTTCTCCAGCACTGTTGCTAATTCTCTTACTCTCATTCCTCTTCTTCCTATGACCATACCTGGTCTCTCAGCATAGATAACGAGCCTATGACCTATAGGAGTTCTAAATACTTGTAGATCTATATAGCCAGCTCTAACTAGTTCTCTACTTAAGAATTCGTATAGTTCCATTCTCAGAATTCCATCCATTATGAATTTCTTTCCTATATCCATAGTCTCATCTCTCCTCTACTGCTAGTTCAATGTGTACTAGTTGTTGATAATATGGTGTAGCTCTACCAAAAGCTCTCGGAATGTACTTTCTTATCTTCATTCCCTTATGAACTACTGCATGTACTATCCACAGTCTATCTAAGTCTAATCCTTTGTATGCTGCATTAGCCTCCAATTGATCTAATAGTTTTAATACTTCTTTAGCAGTCTTAACCGGGTATCTACCAGCTGCCCACTTTTGAAGTCCTCTCCTATGTCCTACTTTTCCGTGATATCTCCTAAATGGTATAGGTTTTTTAAGTGTGACTACATCTTCCAGTAGTCTTCTAGCTTCTTCTAGCTTCATTCCTTTTATCGTACTGCACACTTCTACAGCGTGTTTGTACGATATTCTAAGGTCACGACCACATGCTATGGCTGTTCTTATGGGATCTAGTCCCTGTGCTGATATTTTCCATCTTCCACCCATATTTATGCCACATTTTGTATTAACCACTGTTTAATAAGTACTACCTTTTATCCTCGTGTAGGTCTCTAACTAGATCCCGTTCATTCAAAGATCCTGCCTAAGGCTATGGTTATATAGTCATGTAGTCTTCTTAACACGGTGTTTAATGCTGCTCAAGAAATTTAGAACAATCATGAAATTAAGCCGTATTGAGCATGGTCTAATGGTATGTCTAGCTTCATTTGTAGGCTGGCTTTCTTCAAATCCCATTCCCAGTGAACGTAGTGTTACCATACTCATAGTAGGAATTTCCTCAGCCCTCTTTGTCGAGATGTCAGTATTCACCCTTAATGATTACTTTAACATAGAAGAGGATAAAATAAGTAAACCACATAGACCTATAGTAGCTGGAGAGATATCTGCTAGCAGTGCTCTCACACTAGGTATTATCACTCTACTACTTTCAATAATGTGCTCGTTCTTGGTAGTGCTCTTATACAAATTACTTATCCAATTCATTATTGTATTAGCTGCATTATCACTAGGTATACTCTATGACATATGGTTTAAAAGAGTAGTAGTGCTTGGAAATATCATAGTAGCTACACTAACTGCGATCCCCTTTATATATGGGTACTACTTGTATACTGAGGAGCTACTAAGTACTAAAGCTCTCCTCTTTACTCTTATAGCATTCTCTGCTGCTCTAGGTAGAGAGGTAGTAAAGGGGATAGTTGATATGGAAGGAGATAGAGTAGTTGGTGTAAAGACAATAGCTACAGTATGGGGGGCTAAAACAGCTGCTATAGTATCCTCAATCCTCATGATAACGGCAGTCCTTCTAAGCCTATATTTATTCACTTACCCTACAGATACTATGAGATTATTCCTTTTCTCTATTTTCATTACTATTACAAACGTTATCTTCGTGAAATCAGCAATCGCAGTACTACGAGATATCAATATAGTCACTGCTGAAAGAGTACGTAGGCTATCACTTATCGGAATGCTCACGGGAATTATAAGTTTCTTAGTATTAGTGTAAGTAGGTGGTGTATACGAGTATAAGGCGTTTGGGAAAAGTAGTCCGTGTTACTAAAAGTGGTAGACTGATCGTAGAGGCGGAGATAGTGCCTCAACTCTACACTGAAGTATACGATGATAAGTTAACTATGATAGGAAGAGTTTACGATATAATGGGCTCTGTTTCAAGTCCCTATGTTTCAATAGAGCCTATCCATGAGCATAGGGTCAAACTTAAGAAATTAATCGGGAGGTACACATATATAAGAGCGTTTGCTAAAATAAAAGGTAAAGGTCGAAAGCGTGGCTCCTGATGTTATCTATGAGGGGGAGGAGACTGCCGATGAGATAAATCAATTAAAGTGTCCCTCTTGTGGTAGTAGCAATATAATTTTCGACGGCTTTCGTGGAGAACATGTTTGTAGAAATTGCGGAAATGTCATAGAGACTGTTATAGATCAGGGTCCTGAATGGAGAGCTTTTACACCGGAGCAGAAGGCCCGCAGAACAAGAGTAGGTGCACCATTAACTCCTCTGAGACCTGATGGTGGTCTCTCAACTATGATTGACTGGAGAAATGTGGATAGTGAGGGTAGACAACTAGATCTACAGAGTAGACTTCAAGTATCTAGACTTAGAAAAGTTAATAAAATGTTTAATGTGGGTGGTTTTAATGAGAAAAATTTAAGAGCTGCAATCAATGAAATAGAGAGAATTAGTACTTGCATAGGACTACCAAGGTCAGTTAGAGAGGAAGCGGCCATACTTTATAGAAAGGCTACGAGACATAGGCTTATCAAAGGCAGATCTGTGGAGAGTATGGTAGCAGCGTGCATATATGCTGCCTGTAAGCTTAATAACCTTCCTAGAACTCTAGATGAGATATCGGACATATCCAAGGCTAGTAGAAAGGACATATCCAGAAGCTATAGACTCCTCATAAACCATGGAATATTATCTAAGGTCCCTCCATCAAGAGCTGTTGACTTTGTTCCTAGAATAGTATCGGATCTCAAGCTTTCCATGAAAGTTCAACACATATCTATGGAGGTACTCAACTATGCCTACTCACTTGGTATAACTAGTGGAAAAATGCCCGAAGGCCTGGCTGCTGCTTCAATATATCTCACCTCCCTACTATTAGGTGAGAAGAGAACGCAAAGGGAGGTGGCTACGGTAGCTAGTGTGACAGAGGTTACAATAAGAAATAGATTTAAAGAACTACTAATGGCACTTGACTTTGAAGTACTTATTTGAGGAATATACGATTAAATAAGACTAGTTTTTATTAAGCTGAAAACCCAATTATAATCTAGAAGCACTGAGAGTGATGTATATTGAGTAGGAGACTAAGCGACCTAGAGAAGAGAATAATCGAGATTCTAGAGACAGCAGGTGATGAAGGGCTCCTTCAGAGAGAGTTATGGAATATACTTGGGATAGATAGTAGAAGTGGTATGAGAGTAGTGGCTAGACTAGAAAGACGAGGATTTCTCACTAGAAAGAGAGTTTATCATAAGGGAAAGGCTACGTATTTACTCAGGCTCTCGAAAAAAGCCGGAGAAGAAATAGAGATACCCCAAATACTAACAGTATTACCATGTTTCTCATGTCCATATATAGATAGATGTGATGAAGGAGGATCACCAGATCCCAGAAATTGTATTGAATTGGATAAGTGGTTAAGAAATATGAAGATCCAACATGGTGGGGTGAATTCAGAATGATTAGTAGGATTAGATGTTTCATAGCAATCGATATAGATGACCCAGTACTTGTAGAGAATATAACTAGGCTTCAAAACGACATACTTTCAGTACAATCTACAGGAATTAAAATGGTAGAGCCACAGAACATACACTTGACCATAAGATTTCTTGGAGAGATCCCTCTAAGTACTGTCAAAAATGTAGAGAAGATCCTAAACGATATCAGTTACAGTAAATTCTACATGACTCTAGAGGGAGTCGGAGCCTTTCCATCAATATATAATCCCAGGGTAATATGGATAGGCGTTAGTGAGGGAAGAGAAAAGCTAAAAGAGCTACATAGTATGCTTGAACCTAGAATTAGGAAATTGGGAATACTACCAGATCATAAATCTTTCGAACCTCATGTAACGATAGCCAGGGTAAAAAGTAGAAGAAGAGGAGAGATAGTTACTATGCTGAAAAAAGTGGAAAGACTCTACATAGGTAGGATGATTGTCGACTGTATAAGGCTGAAAAGGAGCACATTAACCCCCAGAGGTCCGATATATGATACATTATTCGAGAAGAAGTTCACTTGAGAAAGAGAAGAAGTTAAATATTATACTCCATAAAGTGCTCAAGAAAATCAAACCATCTACTGAGGAAAGAGCTAAGGTTATGCTATTAGTAAAAAGAGTACTTGACGAAATTAAGAGAGTAGCCGAGGATAACAATGTTCCTTGCACCATAGAGGTAGTAGGATCCATAGCTAAGGATACCTGGCTCTCGGGAGATAGGGATATAGATGTTTTCATACTCTTCGATCCCAGCTTTTCGATAGAGACTATAAAATCCTTAGGAGTATTTATAGCAAGAGAGGCTGTCACAAGACTTGGCGGAAGAGTGTTTGAAAGATATGCACAGCATCCCTATATAGAGGCTCTTATAAATGACTTTCGAGTTGACATAGTACCAGCATTTAAAGTGCCCTCAGTAAAGGATATGAAGACTCCAGTAGATAGGACTCCCTTCCACACTAGATACGTAAATTCAAGATTAGATTCTAGGATGAGAGATGAGGTTAGACTTCTTAAACAGTTTTTAAAGGGTATAGGTGCTTATGGCGCAGAGGTAAAAGTTGGTGGTTTCTCAGGATATCTTGCTGAATTGCTAGTGATCTATTACGGTAGCTTCCTCAGAGTTCTCTACTCCGCGAGAGAGTGGAAGCCCTTTAATACCTTCATCTACATAGAGAGACCTGCCGATCTTCCATCTATACAAAAACTCTTCAAGGGACATCCCCTGGTAGTGCTAGATCCAGTAGATCCTAAAAGGAATGCAGCTGCTGCACTTACACTTGATAAACTTTCTGAGTTCATATCCGCCTCAAAGCTCTTCCTAGAGCATCCCTCTGAGAGCTTTTTCTTTCCGCGTAGACCAACCTATACTAAAGAAGATCTAGAAGAGACCTTGGCCACTAGAAATTCACACCTACTAGCTATACATGTGAAGTGTAAATTCACTTCCCCGGACATACTGTGGAGTCAAGTCTACAAATCCTTAGGTGGTCTAGAGACCTTGCTTAAAGTCCATGGTTTCAAGGTGATCTCTAAGAAAGCGTGGAGTGATGAAGTTGAAAACGTAGTCCTCTTATACGAACTAGTGACACTTAAACTGCCAAGCGTTGAAAGACACTTAGGTCCACCTGTACCATCAGATAGAGAAGAAGAATTTCTTAAAAAATATGTAGGATCTGAGATAACAATATCAGGACCTTTTATCGAAAAAGGGAGGTGGGTCGTATACAGGAAAAGAAGGTATACCAATGCTATTGATCTCATAAAGTATGAATATGATAAAGTTAGACACGGGGTACAACTATTAAAGTGTCTAAAAAGAGAGTTCAAGATCTATGCTGATAAGGATATATTCAGACTGACCGATATACTCGGCAAGGACTTTATAAACACTCTTTGTAACTGGCTTAAAGGGAGAATCTACTGGTTAAATATAGTGGAGTCAAAATGTTAATCAATATAGCAGACGAAAAAGCCCCTGATAGGTTATGCGAGATAATATGCTATCCTTCAGGTAATTATGAAATATGCAGGAGGAGATTAAATGAGTTGTATAGGATGGGTGTTAGGCACATAGTATCAATAGGCAGAGCTCGGATAGGCAGACTTAATGTTCTGGGTAAAGGATGTGAAAGTATAGTAGTTGCAGGAATTATTGAAATAGATGGTATTATTGCTATTAAGATAAGGAGACTGGACTCCCGTAGAAGTACATTAAGTGATGAGGCTAATAGACTTATCATTGCTAACAGTATTGGAGTAGGACCCAAATTATTATCCTTTAGTAGGGATTTCATTCTGATGGAGTATATAGATGGAGTAAAATTAGTAGAATTCTTGGATATTGGAGATAAGAGTAAACTAGTCCGAGTTCTCCTAGACATACTGAAGCAGTGCTATAAATTAGATCGTATTGGTCTAGTCCATAAAGAGCTCTCAAGAGCAGATAGACACATATTAATTAGGAAATCTGATCTAAAACCATTCATTCTAGATTTTGAAACGGCAAGCTTAACTTCTAGAGGGAGTAATCTTACCCAAGTTATATCATTTTTA
>QMRW01000057.1 GCA_003650785.1 Thermoprotei archaeon
CCTTCAAAGATAACCTCACCACTTGGAATATATCCAGGAGGCTCTATTAGTCTTAGTATGCCATCTACTAGAGTAGACTTACCACATCCAGATTCTCCTGCAATACTGAATACTTCGTTTCCATATACATTAAACGATACACCATCAACAGATTTGTAATCACCCCAGATACTCTTATAATACACTTTCAAATTCCGTACCTCTAACACTGGCTTCATGTCATACCCTCGATACTCACTCTAAACCTATTAGATGTCTTCAGTCGTCAGTATTAATATGTTTCGTAAGTACATAAAATAGACTACAACTGTATAACTTCGTTTACTAATACACTTCTACCCGTTGACGAATTATATAAAGATCGCAGATTAGCGGATTCTTAGCATTACGGGAGTATTTCAAGTAGTTCAATAATCGTATAAAAACACTTCTTCCAGACAAGGATGAATAAAGTATTGGTTAATACTAGTATATTTGGGGACCTATATGTAAAGCTTAAGTTCATCATTTTCCGATGTTTAGTAGTGGTATAATATGGGCAAGCGTTTGAGATTGGGAATTGTAGGTCTAGTTCATGATCATGTATGGAGCCTTCTAGCTCAATTTAAAGCTCTAGAGCAGGTAGTAATAGTCTCGGCTGCTGATGTAAATCTCCCATTACTCGAAGCCGCAAGGAGTAAATTCGGTATTCGTAGGCTGTATAGAAATTTCCTAGATATGATCCATAAAGAGGATCTCGATGCAGTCCTAATATGCACTGAGAATAGTCGCCATGCAGAGGTAGTTGAAATAGTAGCCGAGAGAGGCATACATGCAATCATGGAGAAACCTATGTCTGCTAATCTAGAACAAGCAGATAGAATTGTAAGAGCTACTAGAAGGTATGGAGTTAAAGTTATGGTGAATTATCCAACTACATGGAACCCAGCTATACAATATGCATATCATATAGTTCGAGAAGGCGGGATAGGGAGGATCTTCCATATACGCTTCAGAGCAGCTCATGCTGGCCCTAAGGAGATAGGATGCTCTCCCTATTTTTATCGATGGCTCTATGATAAAGAGCTTAATGGTGGTGGTGCTTTCATGGACTATTGCTGTTACGGTGTAAATATAGCCCTATGGTTTATCGGATATAAACCTAGAAGTGTTATAGCAACTATGGGAACCTTTGCTAGAACATATCTAACGGTAGATGATAATGCTATACTCATAATGGAATATGGTACCTGTCTAGGAGTAGCTGAAGCCTCTTGGGCACAGATAGGACAATACCCAATGCGTGGTCTTACAGTAAATGGTACGGATGGAACAATATTCGTAGACCAGGATAGTACGTTAAAACTCTTCCACATAAGGGAGAAGGGTAATTACAGAGATATTGAAAGCAAAATTTTGACCCCACCCCCTCCTCCTAAAGGTAGGAGAAGTGGTCCTGAGTACTTCACTATGTGTGTACAAGAGGATCTACCTATAGAGCCTCCCTTGAGTGCTGAATTCAATAGAGATGTTCAAGAAGTACTTGAAGCTGGCATCAAATCCGCGGTTGAAGGTAGGAGAATTTATCTATAGGAGGTAAAATTATGAGGAAAATAGGCTTTGGAGTTATAGGCTGCGGGAGTATAGCTAATAGTTTTCACCTACCTGAATTAAGACAGATAGAGGAAGCCGAGCTCATTGCAGTAGCTGACATAAGACCCAATAGAGCAAGAGCCACAGCAGAAAGATTCAAAGTTCCACTTTGGTTTACAGATTACAACAAGCTTCTAGAACTTGAGGATGTAGAGGCTGTAATTATAGCAACACCACATCCTACACATGCTAAAATAGCTATAGACTCTATAGAGGCGGGCAAGCATGTAATGATTCAAAAACCTATGGCAACAAGTGTTGAGGAGGCTAACTTTATAGTGGAAATTGCTAAAAAGCATCCAGACCTTAAGGTCATGGTTTTACCCTTTATATACTACGACATACCAGTATTTGATTACACTAAGAATCTCCTGGATCGAGGAGAACTCGGCAAGATATGTATGCTCAGAGTCCGTATAGCTCACCAGGGTCCCGAAGCATCCCAGAGAGAAATTGCTAGAACATTTAATGAAGAGCTCAAGGAATGCTGGTTTCTAAAAAGCGAAAAAGCTCATGGAGGTGTTCTACTGGACTTAGGTATATATTCGGTTACCATGATTACTCTATTACTCGGTAGGGTTAGAAAGATTATAGCGTATATGGCTACACTTGCTAAGGATGCTGATGTTGAGGATAATGCAACATTAATTCTAGAGATGAATAATGGAGCTATAGCTACAGTAGAATGTAGCTGGACTCAACCAATACCCTCAGAGGAACTCTCAATTTATGGGACGAAGGGTATAATCTACTTGGACAAGTTTAGAAATAAAGTGAGGATCTTTAAGGAGTGCAACAGAAGCTGGATTACTCCAAGCTTACCCAGAGAGAAAGAACCCCAACACACTCATAGACACTTCATAAGGTCTATACTAGAGGATAGAGAACCCATAGGGACCGTTGAAGATGGTGCCTATCTCATCCGTATACTAGATGCAGCTTACAGATCTGCTATACTAGGTAAATTTATAGAGATCTTATGATTTAAAGAGAAATATATAACTAGTTAGTAAATAATCTGTATGCCTACTAAAAGCCTGTGACGGACAGTTAATTAGACTCTATTTTTCTCCATACTATTTCATAATGGAAATATTTTTGGATATGAATAATTATCGAGAAATTGCCTGCTAAAATGATAATATAGCTATAAAAAATCTATTATTAAGAACTACAGCTAGTTTATGTCTAATACCACTAGTAGTAAATACATTAGCACGATAAGAATTCAATCATGAGAATTTATTGAATCAGTTTAGTGATAATGTAGTTTGAGAAAATGTATATCTAGTATTCTCAATATATTTCTCTAATATTTACTATAATTATATTAAATTACGATTTAATATGACTTGTACGGCTCTCTCTACTGAGTACAAAGGTTTATATAGCCTGCTCCTGCTATAAAAAATGAGAACATGAATATCTATAAAAATGTTACTTTTCTAAGTATATGGCTCCTCCTAATACCCCTTATAATGTCCTTTCCAATCTCAGCCACTCCTCAAGAAATACCAGTGCCCCTAGAGGAGACAGTAGTAGTAGAAACAGACACTCTATATACAGTATTTGATAGCGCTAATCCATTCATACCCATGGGTACCCAATGGGGCTCTGGATGGCACCAGGTATGTAATGAATGGGATTGGTACATTAATTATGCGACAGGAGAAATAATTTACTGGAGAATAACTGGATGGGAGTACAAAGATGGCTATACTAAATTCATCATACATGTCCGCAAGGGAGTTGAATGGAACGATGGACATCCGTATACTGCAAGAGATATAGTATTCACTATAAACCTACTCAAGAAATATCCCGAACTCTCCGGTGGATGGATCGTTGAAGAATGGGTAGAGAAAGCTGAAGTCGTAGACGACTATACCGCTGTCATACATCTGAAGAAGCCTAATCCACGTTTCCATCACTTCTTCAGAATGTGGGGAGGATTGACTATAGTAGCTGAGCACGTATGGAAGGATAAGGATCCAAAGAAGTTCAAAAATTGGCCACCTGTAGAAACAGGTCCCTATAAACTATACAAAGTTCTTCCAGATTTGAAAATGTTCATCTGGATTAAGAACGAAAACTACTGGGCCAAAAAACTAGGACTCCTGGATCCAGCTCCTAAATATGTAGTGTACAGATATGCACCTCCACCGGATATAGATTTAGCAGACTTTGTAAAGGGCATAGTAACAGCTCCACTACCTCATATCTTTACATGGGATATGATTAAAGCTGCTAGGGCTTTAGCACCTCCTGGTGAAGTAGTACTAGCACCATTTCTAGATGCATGCCCAGGAGGTATAAGTGCAATAAACTGTGCTAAGTACCCACTTAACATTACTGAATTCAGGTGGGCGATATCCTATGTCTTAGACAGGGAGAAACTTGCGAAATTATACCCCGCAGCTGAGAAGACAGATCCCTGCTACATACCATGGGCGGTACCTGGTTGGAGAATATTTGATAAGTATAAGCCTATGGCTGAGAGAGTACTTAGGAGAATTGAAGAGGAATATGGGTTCAAAGTCGAATACAATCCAGAGAAAGCTAAGGAAATACTCGATAAACTGGGTTTCGTAGATAGGGATGGTGATGGTATAAGAGAGACGCCAGATGGAAAGCCTATACGCCTAGAAATACTGACACGTCCTCCAGCTGTCCTTAAAGAGTATTATGTTGGTGTGGAGTTAGTCGAGGCTCTAAAGAAGATAGGTATAGATGCTACTATCAAGGCTGTAGATCCCGCTATGTGGCATGAACTAACGGCACTGGGCCACTATGATATAGCAGTTGGAGTTCTGTGTACCCCTGCATGGCTAACTGGAGATCTAGTGGATATGTTTAACGTAGTGCACAGTAAGTTCTACGCACCCATAGGTGAGCGCGCAATGGGAGGAATACACGGAGCTAATCCAAGATATGTGAATCCAGAACTCGACGCTATAATAGACAAACTATGGACATTGCATCCCGAGGATCCCAAAGCAGCAGAGCTATACGAAAAAGCACTATATATATGGATAAGAGATCTGTTCTGTATACCCGTTGTTGAGACAGCATTTGTTCAGGTATTCTCAGGTAAGTACTGGACTGGTTGGCCTACCGAAGTAGACATGTATACAGTACCGTACCAATGGTGGCCTAACTTCATATTTGTTCTAGGTAAAATTAGACCTAGAGCACCCGTAGTTATAGAGTATGTAAGTGTATGGATAGTAAAGGATGTACCTGCATTTACAGGAGCGGATGGAAAGACCTATGGTCCCTTCAAGGCAGGCGAGTATGTAACCATACCGAAAGAGGATGCTGAGAGACTTATAAAAGAAGGACTAGCATCGTACAAGCCTCCTGTTCCAGCCGAACTAAAAGTTATAGCTGAAACTGTTACAAAAATCAGAGAAGATCTTGCAAAGATCACAGAGGAAATGAAAGAACTGGCTAGAAAGCCTGAAGTTTCTGAGGTAGCAGCAGCTGTAGCTGCTCTAAGTGGGGCTGTCTATGCCGCACTAGCACTATCTCTCATAACTTTAATAGCAGTAATAGCCATGGGAATACTACTTCTTAGAAAAATAAAGTAATTTTTTATTCCTATAAATACCTGTCTATTTATTAACTATAGCATCCAAATTCTCAACTGCAGTTGTGAATAGAGATTATATTAAGCCTTGGGGAGTAAACAATACCTCTAGATGACTATGTTCAAAACCCAAGTAAGTAAGTACGAACAGAAACATTCGAGTTAGGTACTTCACACCAGACGAAAGCTATATAAAGACAGTACTTGCTTATTCTAGCGTGAGAAGAAAGGTTATACTATACGTTACAAAGGCTGTATTAACTTATATCATTGTACTCTTCACATCATTCACAATAGTCTTCTTCTTCCTACGCCTTATACCTGGCGATCCTGTAACACGCTTCGTAAGTTTAATGATGAGACGTTTCGGATATGAGGCGGCACCCGAGACTTATACAGCTACGGTAGAGGAGTTTAAACGAGTATTTGGACTTGATAAAGATATATTTACTCAATATCTATGCTTCTTAAGAGAGCTTCTAAGATTCAACTTGGGTCCTTCCTTTCTAAACTTTCCAACCCCTTCTCAAGTCCTCATAGTAAGAGCATTACCCTGGTCTATAGGACTACTAGGTATGGCTACAGTTCTAGCATGGATTATAGGTGTAATTGCGGGAACTCTCGTAGCATGGGTAAGGGGAACTAAACTTGACCATGTTCTATTTACCATTGCTCTGTGCATGTCTCAAATACCCTATTATCTAATGGCACTATTTCTGGTTCTAGGACTTGCTTATACCTTTGCAGTATTTCCAGCGAGAGGAGCATACTCACCAACTCTTTCACCAAGACTAGACCTACAGTTTATACTAAGCCTTATACGTCACGGAACACTACCTGCTCTCTCACTTATATTAGTCTCTGCCTTTGGATGGCTTATTTCTACAAGAAGTGTAGCAATAACTATTATTGGAGAAGACTATCTCCGACTGGCTAGAGCTAAGGGTCTAAAAAGGATGAGAATACTGAGTAGATATGTACTGAGAAATGCTCTACTTCCTCAAGTGACAGGACTTGCCATGTCCTTAGGATTCATAGTAAATGGATTCTACCTCGTAGAGTGGATATTCTCCTATCCAGGTGTAGGTACTCTTCTTGCACTAGCATTAGGAGTCTTAGATTACAATACAATACAAGGAATCATATTACTCTCGATGTTCACCGTTCTCACCGCAAATCTATTAATGGATTTATTATATCCACTAGTGGATCCGAGGTGTCTCCATGAAGTCTAAAATAAGTGATATCGTCTTGTCAATTGTAGATGGAATACAGAGATCTTTAAAGACTCTGAGATCTTCGACAAGGCTAACTATAGGATCGATATTACTCGCAATAATCTTAATCTTAGGCATATTTGAACCCTTAGTTAACAGCTATAGGCTTGGAGGACGTAGTCCAGTAGAACTCGGATTATACGAACGAGCTCTTCCTCCATCCTTTGAACACCCACTTGGTACTGATATGCTCGGGAGGGATATCCTGGCTCTTGTACTCGTAGGTCTAAGGTATTCACTCCTAGTAGGGGCAATAGCAGGAGGTATTGCAACACTTATAGGAACAGTCATAGGGCTTCTCGCTGGCTATATCGGTGGAAAAATAGATGCTGTACTTAACTCTATAACTAATGGAGTGCTAATACTACCCACACTTCCCCTATTAATGGCTATTGTGGCTTACGTACGAATGAACATGGTACTGATATCCATAACTCTAGCCATCTTCACCTGGCCATGGAGCGCGCGTACTATAAGAGCCCAGGTTCTAAGTCTAAAAGAAAGACCTTATATAGAACTAGCAAAAGTAACAAATCTAAATGATATAGAGATAGTATTCAAAGAGATATTTGTCGGACTCATTCCCTACATAATGGTTGGACTTTCATTCTCAGTAATCGGATGTATTATAGCTGAAACCTCTCTCAGAATGATAGGATTAGGACCAGCGGAAATACCTACATTAGGATTCATCCTGGGATGGGCTATGACCTATGGCGCACTAGCTCAAGGATATTACACTCTAGTCCTCGCACCAGCAATCTTATTAATATTATTATTCATATCACTCAATCTCATAAATGTGGGATTGGATGAGGTCTTTAATCCCCGACTTAAGAAAATTACAGGACTATAAACATGAGAAAGCTCTGTTTAATTATATCCCTAGCGATACTCCTTGGATTCTACACAATCACTCTTTTATATACAAATCTCTATCCCCCAGAAGGTGAAATTATGCCCAAGGGTATATTAGTTCTCAAGGACAAGCGTGAAGTTGTAGGCAATTTAGTCGCAGCCCAGTTAGGTGATATCGGTATTAGTTTCTTCTCCTTCGGAGAGTACTTTGAAGCTAAGCCTCTCCTAATGCTCACTAAACCTACAGAAGTTGAAATCAAAGGGCACTATTGGATCGATGGAGTGACTCGCAGAATTCTAACTATAGAAGGAGTAAAATTTGAGGAGAATCTTATAGTTTACGAAGATACTCTCATATATAACCTC
>QMRW01000058.1 GCA_003650785.1 Thermoprotei archaeon
ATGGTTCCCGGTGGAGTAGCTAGAAGATTGAGTAGAGAAGAACTAGAGGAACTAGATGCTCTTACTAAGGATCTCAGAAAATACATATACTCTATTACGGAGTTCTTCAATAAGAAAGTTGTAAATTCAAAGAGATTTCAAGACCTACTTAGTAATGAAGCTTACATGCTCAAGACACTATATATAGGACTAGTAGGTCGAGTAGGCGAGTTAGAATTCTACGATGGAGATCTAAGGATAATTGATAGTAGAGGTAGGGAAGTAGCCAAATTTAAGGCATGTGACTATGCTAAGTATATTGCTGAACGATCAAGTAATATCTCCTATTCTAAATTTCCATATCCTAAGTGGCTAGAGCAGAGTGAGTATAGCGAAGAATGTATATTCAGAACTGGTCCATTAGCTAGGATAAACGTAATTGAGAAATTAGATGCCGAAAGAGCTAATGAGGAATATAAATATATGCTCGAAATATTAGGATCTAAACCAATACACAGTACACTAGCATACCACTGGGCTAGAGTTATAGAATGTTTATACTGCATAGAGAAAATGTGTACTATTCTATCAGAAGATACGGTATTGATAGAAGGGGATGTAGTAGATCTCTATGGACAGCCCGAGTATGAGGGAGTCGGTGTAGTAGAGGCACCTAGAGGAACCCTGATTCATCACTATAGGACAGATGAAGATCTTATAACTACATATGTAAATATAATAACACCAACTACCATAAACAATACAGCTATAAACACAGAGCTGAGAAAAGTGGTCACAGTGCTCTGGAGGAATGGAGAGTTGAACTATGAGACTATTAATAGAATAGAAGTATCCATAAGAGCTTATGATCCCTGCAACTCATGTGCTACACATCTCCTAAGTCCCTACAGAGGCCTTCAAGTCCTAGTAATAGATCCATATGGACGAGTACTAAAGGTATTACCGGAGATGTAGATAATGAAGGAGATAGTGAGGAAGATAATATCAATAAGTGGAAGAAATCCATTCCTATGCTATCAGTGCGGTCTCTGTTCAGCTGTATGTCCAGTTGTAGAGTATATGGATACCCCTCCACATAAAGTGGTTAAGCTTATTCAACTAGGAGGTGAAGAACTGAAGAGAATAAAATCGATTTGGTATTGTATCTCGTGTATGGCCTGTGTTGATAGGTGTCCAAGGAATGTTGGTCCTGGAATATTGTTTGAAGCTTTCAGACTACTAACGCTCAGAAGGGGCATAGATAAAGTCGACTTAGGGACTTTGGAGAACATAGACAAAGTACCCACTATAGCCGTAGTCGCTCTAGCTAGAAAGACTACAGGGTGAACTACTTGAGCTCTCTGAAGTACCTGTACTACCCTGGATGTACTATTAAAAGAGATGCATTAGAGTATGAGGAGAAATCACTGCTACTACTAAGGAAGATGGGCATAGAATTGAAGGAGCTAGAGAGCTGGTACTGCTGTGGAGCTCTACCTAGCCTAGCTATCGATGACATTATGAGCTATGTTGGAGGAACTAGAACCTTGATAGAAGCTCAGAAGCTCATTAGAAGAGGAGACTTTAATGGACTACTAACACTGTGCCCCATGTGCTATAATGTCCTAAAGCGGATAAATCTAGTTCTAGAGAACGACCCAGATAAGCTGGAGATACTTACGGAATATATGGAGGAAGAGGAGAGATATGGACTTGGCGTGAACGTCGTCCATATAGTCGAGGTACTTGCTGGAAACATAGATAGGCTTAAGGAGATAGCTACTGAGAAGCTAACTGAATTTAAAGTCGCTGTATACTATGGATGTACTCTATTGAGACCTAAAGAAATCGCTATTGATGATCCAGAGAACCCTGAGATCATCGAAAACCTACTTACCTCTTTAGAAGTGGCCATAGTAGATTATCCATTTAAGACAGAATGCTGTGGATCATACCATATACTAACAAACAGGAACATAGTCGTGGATAGAGTAAAGAGGATAGTTTCCAGTGCCCTGAGAAGAGGAGCTAACATAATCACCGTAGTATGTCCACTATGTATGTACAACCTCAAGCAGGTTGTGAAGGAGGGTAATAAGTTAAGAGCTATGTACCTAAGCGAGTTGCTTGTTCATCTAGTAGGTGATAGATAGCCCATGAAGAACTAAACTTTAAAGCTTAAGGAGTAAACTGATAGTGTACTAGGTGTAGAACTTGATACGAGCTCATCCATCCCGACCAAGTAGAATGGTCAGGATCTATTATATGGGTAAGGCCTATGAAGTACCCGAAGGCCTCACTATAATGAAGGCACTAGAGTATGCGGGCTTCAGGTTCATAAGGGGTTCTGGTTGTAGAGGGGGTTTCTGTGGTGCATGTGGTGTGATCTACAGAAGTCCAGGAGAGTATAAACTACGTGTAGGTTTAGCCTGTCAGACTACTGTAAAGGATGGTATGCACCTAGCCATACTACCCTACTCACCAATGGTCAAACCTATTTATAGGATTGATAAGCTTAAACCCGATTTAGGAACTATTCTCAAGTACTTTCCAGAAATTGTGCGATGTGTTAGCTGTAATTCTTGTACTAAGGCCTGTCCCCAGGATCTAGAGGTTATGGAGGCTATTCAGGCGATAAGACAGAACGATATAGCGAGAGCTGCTAATCTCATATTTGACTGTATAATGTGTGGGCTATGCTCTACTAGATGTCCAGCTGACATAAGGCACCCTTATCTGTTTCAATTGGTCAGGAGGTTATACGGTAAGCATCTACTATCAAGAGCGAGACATGTCGAATTAAGAGTAAAAGAAATAGTAGAGGGAAGATGGGAGGCAGAGTTCAGTAAACTCATGAAGATGTCTGTAGAGGAGCTTAGAAAGCTGTATACAGAGAGGAAGATAGAGGGAGGTGAAAAGTGAATATGGAAGGGTACAGCCCAGAGATGCGTAAGCTCATAGAGATAGTCGAGGAGACACGTCCAGAGAGACTCAGAAGAAAGTACAGGAAATTCAGTCTGAAGGAAAGAAAAGAACTAGTGAGTAAGTGGCACCCTGACTATAGATCTGATACTAAGAGGAGACTACGTATAGGACCATGTAGGGGAGAAATAGTCTATAGTGAAATAGCAGATCTACTAGAAGCATGGCCGCTAATAGAACCTGATAGCATAGACCTTTCTAGAATAGACTACGATGTCGAGATACTAGTAGTAGGGGGAGGAGGTGCAGGTGCAGCAGCGGCTCTATGGGCCTACTACAGTGGTGTAAAGCCTGAGGATATTCTGTTAGTTACCAAGCTTAGATTCGGTGATGCGAATACTGTTAAAGCCAGGACAGGTATACAGGCTGCTGATAGAGCCGAGGATAGTCCAATCCTACACTACCTAGATACAATGGGTGGTGGACACTTTGTTAACAAGCCTGAGCTAGTTAAAGCACTGGTTAGTGATGCTCCCCTAATTATCAAATGGCTTGAGGATCTAGGCTTCATATTTGATAAGACACCCTCAGGAGATATGATAGAGTATGCTGGTGGTGGTGCTTGTCGAAGAAGGCTTCACTGTGCACGTGACTGTACTGGATTAGAATTGATGAGGGTAATTAAGGATGAAGTAATTAATGTGGGTATACCAGTACTTGAATATTCACCAGCTATAGAACTACTCACTGATCCAGAGACGAGTGCCGTATCGGGTGCTATACTACTCAATCTTGAGACTGAAGAGTACTTAGTAGTATGTGCAAAAGTAACCATACTAGCTACAGGAGGATGTGGCAGACTACATGCAGTAGGATTTCCGACGACCAATCACTATGGAGCTACAGCCGACGGTATAGTACTGGGCTACAGAGTAGGCGCCAAGCTAAGGGACATGGATACACTACAGTTCCATCCGACAGGAGCAGCTTGGCCCGAAGCTATTAGAGGAGAGCTAGTCCCTGAGAAGACACGTAGCCTGGGAGGTCAACTAGTCAATATTAAGGGGGAGATGTTCGTATATGAACTAGAACCTAGGGATGTAGTAGCCTCAGCTATAATTAGAGAGTGTGCAGAGGGTAGAGGAGTGATAACACCTACTGGAGCACATGGTGTCTGGTTGGATACTCCTCTAATCGAGGAGCTTCGAGGATCTGGTACGATCAAGAAGGAGCTACCCGCTCTCTATAGAATGTTCATAAGACAGGGGATAGATATAACTGAGGATCCGATACTAGTCTTTCCAACACTTCACTACCAAAATGGTGGTATAGAAATAGATTCGTATGGAAGAGCATTAGCACCCAATGGTAAACCTATTCCGGGACTATTTGTAGCTGGTGAGGTCACTGGTGGAGTCCATGGTAGAAATAGACTTGTGGGCAACTCCCTAGCGGATATTCTAGTATTCGGAAGAAGGGCTGGTATTAATGCCGCTAAGGTTGCAGTATCAATTAGCTCAAAACCAAAACTCTCCCTAAACCACCTTAAAGCATATATGGAGGAATTAAAAAGGATAGGAATACCGAGAACTAAGAGAGCGCCTATACTGCTTCCAGACTATAGAGGAGAAAAAGTACTATTAAGAAGTGTCAGAGTATTCTAACTACAATCTTTATGCACTAAGGGATTCAGCAATTAGATTAGCCCTACTGTAGATCTCTACATCTACCTACTCTCCATACTCAGACTTCTGATAAGCTCATCGCGCCTTTTACGAGCACGACTAATAACTCTCTCAATAAGATTTCTACCCGTTGAGTCTATTACGACCAGTAAGGGGCCAAATTCCTCCACCTCAAGTACCCAGAGAGCCTCAGGTATTCCTAGATCAAGCCACTCTACTCTCAAAACTCTCTTAATTGCTCTAGCAGCGAGTACTGCAGCTCCTCCTGTAAATACAGTATAAACCGCACCATATCTCCTACAGGCTTCAGTTGTTCTCATACCCATGCCACCCTTACCTATGATCATCCTAGTACCAAACTTCTCTATAACGAATGCCTCATAGAGCTCCATACGGGCACTGGTTGTAGGTCCCGCAGCCACAACTGTCCATTCATCATCTTTTTTCAATACCACAGGACCACAGTGGTATATGACTCCTCCACGTAGGTCTATAGGAATAGGCTTTCCCTGTCTATAGTACTCCAGTATTCTTCTATGAGCGGCATCACGAGCAGTGACTATAGTACCACTAAGGTAGACTATATCACCTATCCTTAACCTTCTTACCTCCTCTTCTTCTATAGGGGTTTTCAAATGGTACTCGGACATTTTATACACCTCACTGGATTATAGTAGAGCTTCCATCTCTACCCACTAGTACTGTAGCCCTTCTAGCAGCCCAACATTGGAACACTACAGCTACTGGATAAGATGCTGGATGTCTATGAGAGTAGTCTATGTGTACTCCCAGAACTGTAGTCCTACCGCCTAGGCCTTGAGGGCCTATACCAAGTGAGTTTAACTCACTATAGAGCTCATCCTCAAGTCTGGCTAGTGTAGGATTGGGATTCATAGTGTCTAACCTTCTAATACACGCAGCCTTTTTAGCTAAATACACAGCTGTATCTACTCCTCCACCTAGGCCTACACCTACTATGGTTGGTGGACACGGCTTAGCACCTGCTTCTAAGACAGCATCAATTACCACTCTCTTGACTCCTCCTAGTCCCAATCCAGGTGGTATCATCTCCAGGACAGTGACGTACTCTGATCCACCACCTTTTGGAACTACGACTATTTCTAGAGAGTCTCCCTTCATAAATTCCCAATGAATTATTGGAGAGTTTCTACCAGTATTATCACCTGGATTCTCTCCAGTCAACGGGTCTACAGTATTAGGTCTTAACGGAATTTCAGCAGTAGCTCTTCTAGTAGCGTTGATCAAGGCCCTTTCTATGACGTCTATACGAACTCCGAAATCGTAGCCCATTCTCACATAGTATACTATGAGACCTGTATCCTGACATATAGGTCTATTGAGCTCCTCAGCTAGTTCTAGATTTCTGAGTATAGCCTCTATTTGAACTCTAGCTACTTCACTATCCTCGGTTTTGTAGGCTTTCTTCAATGCATTTTTCACATCTGGCGGTAGGTGAATATTCGCTCTAGTAAGAGCATGAACGACAGCTTCTTCTATAATACTATACATTCTACTCGATTGAGTATTACTCACCTCAATCCCTGAGATCTTATATCGAACTATGTATAAAACCTCTACTACGAATTTATAATTTCAAAGATCTATATAGAAGGGGATTCAGATGTCCAAGAAGAGGAAAGTAGATTGGTTTTCTATAGCTAATGAGTTACACTTAAAGTATGGAGGTAAGATAGAGGTAGTTCCTAAGGTGCCTGTGACTAGACTAGATGCTTTCTCCATATGGTATACCCCTGGTGTAGCCGGACCCTGTAGAGAGATCTTCGAGAAAGGAAAAGATCTATCCTTTGAATATACTTTGAGGTGGAACTATGCTCTCGTCATAAGCGATGGTACTAGAGTCCTGGGGCTAGGCAATATAGGACCAGAAGCTGGCATGCCTGTAATGGAGGGTAAGGCACTGTTGTTCAAGTATTTAGGTGGTGTTGATGCTATTCCACTAGTAGTAAATGAACGAGATCCAGATAAGTTCATATACATAGTCAAGGCATTAGAGCCAAGCTTCGGAGCTATAAACCTAGAGGATATAGAGAGTCCAAAGTGCTTCTATATACTCGAGAAGCTGAATGAGATTTTAGAGATCCCCATATGGCACGATGATCAACAAGGAACTGCATTGGTAACACTAGCTGGATTAATTAATGCCCTTAAAATAGTCGGTAAAAAACTCAGAGAAGTGAGAATAGCGCTAATAGGTATTGGTGCAGCAAATACCGCTACTTATAAATACCTCAAAGTAGCTGGAGCTGATCCAAAGAAAATAATAGTAGTCGACAGTAAAGGTATCCTATATCAGCATAGAGAGGATATGGAGGTGCTTAAGAAGACTAATCCATGGAAGTATAGGATAGCTATGGAGACTAATCCGGAGGGTAGAGTAGGTGGAATAAGAGAGGCTCTAAAGGATGCTGATGTAGTCATAGCAGCATCGAGACCGGGACCGGGGATCATAAAGAAGGAATGGATCAAAGATATGGCTACTGACCCTATAGTATTCGCAGAGGCTAATCCGATACCCGAAATATGGCCATGGGAGGCAAAGGAAGCAGGAGCTAGAGTAGTTGCTACTGGGAGAAGTGACTTTCCGAATCAGATAAACAATAGCCTTGGCTTTCCAGCGGTCTTCAGAGGGATACTGACAGTTAGATCTAGGAAGATGACAGACTCCATGTTCATAGCTGCTGCAGAGGCATTAGTGAAATATGCAGAGCAGAGGGGTATTCATGAAGAGTACATAATCCCAACAATGGAGGAAGCAGAGGCCTATGTAGTGGAAGCTATAGCAGTAGCGGAGAAGGCTATGGAGGAAGGTGTGGCTAGAAGGAAGATATCTAGAACAGAATTAGAAGAAGAGATTAGAGAGCTCATAATGAGGCCCAGAAAATACATGAAGATAGCCCTAGAGAAGGAGCTAATAAGAGTAGAATCCCGGTACTTCGAGAACTAGTTAATCATAGTTCACAATAGAATATTCCGAGTATAATCGATATTTCTACTGCAAGTGTAGTTATCTTGGAATTTCTCACCCTAAGTAGAAAATTATGTAGTGAAGCTAATCGGTATGATGAGTAATCTACACACTACATAGCC
>QMRW01000059.1 GCA_003650785.1 Thermoprotei archaeon
ATATTACGGACTAAAAATTCGCCACTAGGTATATTGGAATCAGGTTGAGTGAAACCCGAGCACACGGGCTCAATTAATCCCCTTTTTATAGCCTCCTTTAACTTACCTATAAGCTCAGGAAAACGCCTCATGAACTCCTCAACGTAGATTGATTGGTCTAAGTTAAACCTATACTCTGGCTCTAAGTCTAAGAATTCGAGCAAATCTATTAAGTTCCTCACGGTAATGTTAAAGTACTCCTCAAAGTTCAGTTGCCATAGTGCATCAAAGTGCCAGTGAGGTACTATAAATATCCTTAGCTTCACCGCTTTTACCATACTGCTCACCGTCATTTAGCTAAGTAATTCCTGGAAAACACGTCTTATAAAGTCTTCATCAAAAGCCTCGAAGAGTCCTGCTTCCTCAGAGTCCTTCGGAGGTGGGAACCTTAATACTAAGGAAAATGGGCACATACCGAGTTTAGGATCCTTATAGTTCAGTAAAGTATCTATTATTTCACTTCTAACCCTTTCATAATCCTCTGGATTTACTGTGCCGTGAGGTTCTCATCCTCTCAAGTTTATGTAGATATAGATGTCGTCATGCACTATTGCCTTAGTTTTCGACCAATCAGTAATCTCTCGCTCAACCTGAGGCTTTGTAGCAAATCCTATCTCTGGTCTTTCTCTATAAACTAAGTAACCATTTTCAATTAGAATTTTCCTAACCAGTTCAGTATCCGACATTTCGCCACGATATCCTATAATACCGTGATCTGAGACAACTACGACTAGCGTATCTTCATCAGCTAATGCATCGACTATCTCCCCCACCATTCCATCCACTATTTTAAAAAACCTTAGCCACTAGGCGGAGAAACTCCCTAGACTCTTCCTCGCTTACAGCAGTAAGAGGGTCAGCTCTTCTGATAATACTGTCAAGCATGTAGTCGGGAGCGTGTGAGTGAACGAAGAGTAAATCCCAGTCATACTTCTTTGCTAGATATCTCGTAGCTCTAGCAAGCCATTCATGGTGATATTCTAGCTCCTCTATAAACGTATCATAGCCAGCCCATGCCCCGTAAATGCGCCCCCCTTGAATATAACCTACTCTTTGCAAGAAAGGTCCTACATTCTCTATCGGCTCCTTCGCAATTTCCTTAGGATAAGTCCAACCTTCAACTGACATAATTTGACTATAGTAAATTCTTAAATAAGTAGCATCCTCTGATAGTTCAATGAGCTTAAGCCTTAAGGTGCCTTTAATACTCTTTCCACAACCCTCAAAGTTGAGTATCATCCACTTACTCCAACTACCCACGGACAATGTGTCAATACATTTGTTGGCATCCTTTTCTCTTGAAATAATTACCTTATCATAACCTTTATCTTGAGAGTCTATGATAAGAACATTTAGTAATGCTTTCAGTTCTCTTGATCCTAGTTTGAGGACTGTTTCTAAGGGACTTGAGTGGGATCGAGGGATATTTCTCCAATCTTGAACAGACTTCAACTGTATTCTCTCAGAGTGGAGCTCTTCAACTGAGCTATAGAGTTTAGGGCCGGGGATTTCATGGCAACACTCGACGCAAAAACATCCATCGACCTGTATACCATTCTTTATAGTTACGGGAAACTGAGGTCCTGTCCACTTCATTAATATGCACTTTTTACCAGCTCTCAGCTGCTTGCCACAGGAATTCTGCTCTGACCTCCCTTGTGTCAAAGTCAGATTTCTTCTCATGGTAGGGCTTTCCCCTTGTCAATATTGAGAATCTTGTAATTCCATGAGTTCCTGGCCAAGCTCCAGTACTTATAGTAGTCCAGTTAGTCGGAGTATGTGTAGATAATACTGGTAGGGCTTTAATAAAGACTCCTCTTCGCTTCAGCCTGAGCAAGTTAGGCATTACACCTTCTTTCATAAACTTTTTCACAAGATCTGGCTCGCTCCATCAAGTCCTATTATCAAGGTCTTGTGTGGTCTACACACAATTCCTCCTCCTACAACTTTTGTTTCACTTTTAAAAGCTAAAAGCTTAGCGACTCTGTAAGCATAGCTACTTAAGGCCTGTTATTGAAACTGAACCTTTAACATGAAGCATTAATGAACTTAAGTTATAGATAAGTAAAGCTAAATGCTCCTTTCCTGGTCTCATCATAATGAGGAGGCTGACTCACTGAGTAGGAGGGCATATCACAACTTCTGTAGAAGGCATAGGGATTTGGTTATAGAGTACTGTGATAGGTACTTTATTACTGAGAGGCAGAGGAGGTATATACTATTCCTAGCTAGGAGGAGAGGGGAGGAATAGGGTTAAGGGCTTTGTGTATAAATTGACAATTGAAATAGAGGGAAGTTAAAAGAACTAAAAAGTGGAGTTATACTTGAAGGATCTATCAGCTCTTTTATTCCCTTAGGGATATCCTCTAAACCCCCCTAGAGCTCGTAACAAGAGAGATATTTATGGTTTAGAGCCCCGGCCGGGATTTGAACCCGGGTCCTGCGGCTTGCTTGACCCTCCATTCTAGCTTACAAGGCCGCCGCTCCACCGAGCTGAGCTACCGGGGCACTCACTAGCTATAGTATTTTACATCTTTTAAACTTTCTCTTTAGATTTGCCTACATTAATATTAGTAGCTCTTCTCAATACAGAAAGTTAATTTTATACTGTCTAAAGCTACTCATGATGAAGTATGATACTCTCTGATGTCGATATATTAGAATCTCTGAAGAGAAAAGAGATAATAATAGAGCCTCTGAACACCAGACTCATAGGACCTTGCTCTGTGGATCTACGACTATCGGATAAATTCGTAGTATTTAAATCTAAATCTCTGATAGATCCATACGATTTTCATACTCTTGAAAATGCTGTAGAGGTTATAGAGACTAGAAATAGACCTTTCATACTGATGCCCAAACAGTTTGTCCTTGCGTATACTCTCGAAAAGATAGCTATATCGAAATCTTTAGCGGCTACCCTAGAGGGAAGGAGTAGTATTGCTAGACTCGGGATAGTAGTACACGCCGCTGGGCTCGTAAGCCCTGGCTCTGGCATGTTAGTACCCAAGCCTCTAGTCCTCGAAGTATTCTCGCAAAGCGATACTCCTGTTAAATTATATCCGGGAATGAGGATAGTTCAGATGATATTTCATAGACTGACCTCTCCAGTCTCTATAGGTTACGATGAGGATCCTAGATCGTCCTACTCTAAAAAGAATGTATGGATAAGTAGAAGGGCGTTTCCATAATAGGCCTACGAAAGTACTCTAGCACCATGAAGATCGACGCTGGTGACTAGTAGTTCTAAGTACTCCTCTATGTTTATTCTCCTCTTTATCCCTAATAGTATCCTATAACCCTGGCCTGGTTTACATATCGCAAACATTGAAGGCCCAGCTCCGGAGATATTGAAACCTAATGCACCGCTTTCAAGTGCTGCTCTCTTAATTTCCCAGTATCTCTTTATGTACTTAGCCCTAACCTCCTCTACTATTCCTCCTTCGCTTATAGCTTCTCCTAGAGATTTCAAGTCGTTTTCTATAAGAGCTCTAGTGAACTTAGATACTGTCCAGTTCCAATAAACTGTTGAGCTAAGATCTATTCCTCTAGGTAGTACTTGTCTCATGCTCCTTGTCTTCGTAACCCCTCTACCCTTGGATAGGAATAATACTACCTCTAGACTACGTGGTTCTGTTCTGAAAAACTCCCTTGGATTCTTAGGATTTACAATTACAATCCCTCCTAATATGGATGCTGAGACATTATCATAGTGCGCTTCTCCAGCTACTGCTCTCTCTCCCTCTCCTGCTAGAGCTATTAGATCCCCTATGGACAGTCCTGTCCCGAATAGCTCATTAAGTGCTACAGCAGTAGCTGCTGCCGTTGCTCCAGAAGATCCTAGTCCAACTCCTGAGGGAACTCCTTTATCTATATACACTTCCACTTTCATATCATTGTACTCTATGAGCTTCCTAAAGGACTCTATGACTGGATATGCTACATTAAGTTTGCCTTCTGGAATTCCCGGCCTATTTACTCTTATCTTAAGTCCTTCTCTACTCTTTTCACTGATAGTTACTCTATCTCTGAATACTGGTATGGCCATTCCAACAAGATCGAACATGCACCCTAGATTTGCTATGCTACTTACAGCTTCAACTGTTACTCTCTTCAAGGTTTTACTCCTCCTTAGACCCAACCATTGTTATAGCAGATGTAGGACATATCTCCACAGCATCCTTAATACACTCCATGATACTGCTAGGTACCATACCTGTTGTAAAGTCTTGTAAAGTCCTTCTATATCTTTCCTTAATAATGGCTCTCTGTTCATTTTCATCTATATCAAATACCTCTGGGCATACAGCTACACACGACATACACCCTATGCATTTTTTCCAATCTATCTTCACCTTATAATAGTCCACCACAGTGTAATTGTACTTATAGTACTTAAAAAGTATCTTAATAATTCAATGGTGCAAGATTTATATCACCTAATAGCTTATATTAGATCGTGATGAGGGCGTTGAATACTGAATATGATGACCCTCGATTAGACTGACTCTCAAACTAGTATGGTTTAATATCACATTGACCTATTATATCTGACGAATATGCCTACAGTAGTAGTGGTCAGGTTACCCTCTAAACCCTTTGATGAAGAAGTCATACATGCTGTAGAAAAGGGGTTGAATTTACTAGATTTCGAACCTAATTACGAGACTGTGCTGATTAAGCCTAACCTATGCTCCGAGAAGATCGCTATGATTACTGATAGAAGAATCATATATGCCCTAGCAAGGTACTTCAAGAATCGTAATTGTAACATCATCATAGGTGAAAATCCCGTAATAAATACCCCATCCAAGAAGCTCTTTTCGAGCCCTGAAATAGAGATACTGAGGAGGAAGACTGGAGTCGAGGTTGTAAATCTGAGGTTCAAGAAGTTTAAAAAAGTGAAAGTACTAAATCCCATACTCTTTAGAGAAATAGAGCTAAGTGAGTATGCTGTTACTGCAGACGCAATAATCAACGTACCCATTATGAGGAGACATGCTCTAGCTGGTCTAACTTTAGGTATCAAAAATCTCTTCGGATTAGTATCCCTTAGACAGAGATACTTTATGCACTCCGAGGGTCTATATAAAGGTCTTATAGATATCGCTAAAGTCCTTAGGGATAAGCTGAAACTTACAGTTATCGATGGGATTAAAGCTACTATTGATGGAGGACTTATCCCAATTGGTATGATTGTAATGGGTAGAGATATAGTTGCTACGGATACCATAGTATCCTACCTTTTAGGATGGGATCCCCAAGAGCTAGAACTCCTTAAGTACGCCCAAGAAGAAGGAATAGGAATTTCTAATCTTGACCAAATAGAAGTAATAGGTATAACTTGGTCTGAGATAGAGGCACTTCGAAAGGGTCTGAGAAAGTGGTTTAGACCACCTATGAGAAGTATAGAGGAACTAGTTAGAGAGCTAGGTAAGATCGAGGTTGTGCTCGGAGAGGCGTGCCCGAGTTGTATTAGAAGTCTTAGTGTAGTACTGAGTGCTTTCAGTCCTAAAGATTTTGAGAACTCTCCAGAGCTAGCTATTCTAGTAGGACCTAAAGCGGAACCTGTAAAGAATAAGTTAAATATTGTAATTGGAAACTGCTTGAAGAAATACCGTGAATGTGGAATTTTTGTAGGCTGTTGTCCAGTCTACACTCATGATATAAGGGTAGCCCTGGAATATGCGATAGGAAAAGTAAAGAAGCCAATATATCTCTGGGATTCATTGAAGAAATTTATTCATAGTCCCATATGATCAATAATAATAACATTGTATTCTGAGCTATTATCAATTATTCAAAATATAGTATAATAGTATTAAGGGGTTACTTATATTAGTGTGTTAGGAATCTAAGAGATAGCCTATGGAAGTCGTAGAGAGATTTAAGCCGTATACCCTAGAGGAAGGAGAATACCTTGTCAAGTTAGCCAGAAGAGCTGTTAAGGAGTACATAAAAAGAGGAAAGCTAATAAGCCCTCCCTTGGATGCTCCCGAGAAACTGATAAAGGACACCTATGGTATTTTTACTACTATCGAAAAATACTACGGACCGGGTAGACTAGAACTGAGAGGGTGTATAGGTTATCCACGGGGATATGTGAACGTACTTACTGCTCTATTGAATAGTGCTGTAGCAGCTGCGATAGAAGATCCTAGATTTCCTCCTCTCGGAGTAGAAGAACTGGAGACTGTAGTATTTGAAGTATCCATATTATCCCCTATGGAGCTTATTAAGGGAATATCTCCTAGAGATTATCCGAAGGTGATTAAGGTTGGTATTCATGGATTAATGGTAGAAAGTGGACCATTCTCAGGATTACTCTTACCCCAGGTTCCAGTGGACTACTTATGGGATGAAGAGGAATTTCTAAGTCAAACTTGTATGAAGGCATTTCTGCCACCAGACGCATGGCTTGATGAGAGAGTCAAAGTATACAAGTTCCAGGCGCAAATCTTTCACGAAGTTAGTCCTGGAGGAAAAGTAGAGGAAAGAGATCTACTAATGGAACTTGAGAGTAAGAGAAGAAAAGCCCTACACTAGTTATCTCTTCCTCTCCTCATGGAGTTGGATTATCCTATCTAGGTACTTAAAGTTCTTCTCCCTTATTGGATATCGCCCGACCTTCTTAGCATAGCTTACTTCATATCTTAATACTTCAGGAGGGACTCCTATGTACGTCTCTCCGCCATTATCGAAAATATATCCTCCTCCAGGAGCTGCATAGTATATACACTTCTCTACTTCAAGTTCCAAATATTCTATAGGCTCTCTTAATAGTACCCTCCAATTAGCGTTTCCCTTAAACACTACCCTATTCTTAAATGCCTTTGCCAAAATCCTAATATCATTATCCACACCTACATCTACATTGTTGACTTTATAGATGTTCACTATTATGTCCGTAATATGCTCCATACGAGAGTCCATGTGAAGTGATCTATGCTTCTTACCATATAGCTCATAGAGCCTTGAATTGTAGGGTAATGTGAATTTTTCGTATAGTCTCCTATTTAAGTAACCAGAGTGATCATCACATAAACCTAGGGAACCTCTTTCTGAGCCCGTCACTTCATAATAATACTCCTGAAGTACTACAAAGGTTTCATAGAGTTTCTTCAGAAGTTTATGCATTTCATCAGGATATCTGTACAGCCACTTGAAGAGTCTTTGCGTTCCGAGGAGTGACCCTGCTGCTGATAGAGGAGGATGTATTTGTAGTCCTCCTCCTACTGGGAGTTTGTCATAGTACTCTTTAACTAGTTTCTTATACTTCTCAAGTTTGCTGTAATACGCCTTTACTCCTTTATTACTACTAGGATCTGGTACCTCTAATCTATCGATATCATCTAGTGTTTTTATGCATGGAACTATCCAAGGACTTCTCCATGGATTACTCTCATCTGGCATCACTATCTTACAGTTAAAGACTATACCTTCAGCAATACTACCTAGATCTAGGCCAACCCCTATGTGTGGAAGGTCATCTTTGAGCCAGGTCAATCTCCACTTTATCCCCTTTACTTGAACTTCTAACATTACACTTAGGTTAGTGTAGTAATCTAGCAGTGTGTACCCAAAGAGTTTAGCGTAATAAGGTCCTCCAACTCCTATGAGTACTGGTACTCTATCACC
>QMRW01000060.1 GCA_003650785.1 Thermoprotei archaeon
ACTATGTGGAGTGCACAACGTGCATGGGCTAGAAGAGTGATTAAAAAGCGAAGTTTTGCTATACTCGCACCCACTGGAGTTGGAAAGACTGTCTTTGGGATTTTATTAAGCCTATATCTCGCGGACAGAGGCGAGAGATCTTACATAGTACTACCTACGACACTACTCGTTAGACAGGTGTGGGAGAAGACGATTTCATTTGCTGAAAAGGTAGGGAGTAGAGCTAGAATATTGGGCTATCATGGAAGATTGACTCGTAAGGAGAAGGTAGAGTTTAGGAATAGGCTCTTGAAGGGAGAGTTTGACATCTTGATAACGACATCTCAGTTCCTAGCAAGGAATATAGAGTTACTTAAGAACATAAAATTCCACCTAATATTCGTAGACGATGTCGATGCACTACTTAAGTCATCTAAGAACATAGATAGAGTATTGATACTTCTCGGTTTTTCTGAAGATATAATACACTGTGGACTAAGGTTAATAAATCTCAAACGAGAGATAGCCTATAGAATATCTAGAAGAGAAGAAGTATCACAGGAGAGATTTCTTGAGATAGAAACTCTCAGGAGAGAAATAGAGGACTTCATTAATAGTAATAGAATAGGAGTGTTGATAGTATCTACGGCAACTGGAAAGGTTAAGGGACAAAGAGTTAAACTATTTAGAGAACTCTTGAACTTTGAGGTTGGATCAAGAGCTGAATTCCTAAGGAATATATCCGATATATACGTACTGAGTAGTAAGGAAAAATTATTCGAAGATGCGCTAAATCTTGTAAAGAAGTTAGGAAAAGGAGGTCTTATCTTTGTTCCAGTAGATGAGGGTATCGAGACTGCTAAGAAGTTAGTTGAATACATGAATTCAAATGGTATCAAGGCCGCATTAGTGTATGCTAAGGAGAAGGGAGCACTGGAGGGGTTTCTCAGGGGAGAAATAGATGTACTCGTTGGAGTAGCAATATACTATGGCCTATTAGTTAGAGGCCTAGACTATCCAGAGGTCATAAGGTATGCAATATTTGTAGGAGTTCCTAGATTCAAGTTTTCAATGCTTGGATTAGAACCAAACCCTATCAGAATGCTTCAGCTACTAACTAACATAAGAGAACTGCTTAAGGGTGATGATGCTAGATTTGCGGATAGATACATCGCCTATTTAAGGAGAATTCTCGCAGACCTAGATCGTCCTAAGCTCATGCTTCTTCTAGAAGCCCTTAATAAGGGAGTAAAGCTAGTGGGCTCTCTAGGTAGAGTTCAAGAGAGAGTACATATGATATATAAATTCATAAGAGAACTCGTAGAAAAGGAATATATAAGAGAAAAACTGAAAACATTACCATATGTATCCATAGAAGAGACAGATAAAGATATATTTATAAGAATTCCAGATGCAATGACTTACCTCCAAGCAGCTGGTAGAACATCAAGGATGTTCGCAGGGGGTATATCGAAAGGTATATCGATAGTAATAGTTGACGATGAAAAATTACTCTCTGGACTGATAAGACAGACTAAGTGGTATAGTGAGGATGTAGAGTGGAAATCGCTCGATGAAGTCGACCTAGAACTGCTGATAAAGGAGGTAGATAGAGACAGAGACATTATAAGAAGGATACTAGCTGGTAAAGTCATAAGAGAAAGAGCAGAACCTCTAAAAACAGCTCTTCTACTTGTAGAATCGCCGAATAAGGCTAGAACGATAGCTCACTTCTTCGGAAGGCCATCTATTAGAAGACTAGGAAGGTACTCATTATATGAAGTTGGAACAGGAGATTACTTACTGGGCATAATAGCTAGTGGAGGACATGTATGCGATCTCATAACTAGAGAGGGAATAGATGGAGTACTCAAAGTGAACGGAGACTTCATACCAGTATACACCAGTATAAAGAAGTGCCAGGATTGTGGAGAACAGTTTACTGATGAGGACGAAGGTAGAGGGGAATGTCCAGCTTGTGGATCTAAGAGAATATTCGACAGTGCAGATACAGTTAATGCTATAAAGGAGTTCGCTCAGGAAGTAGACCTAGTAGTCATATGTACAGATCCCGATACTGAGGGCGAGAAGATAGGGTGGGACCTAGCTACACTACTATCCCCCTATGTCAATGATATAAGAAGAGCCGAGTTTCATGAAGTAACTAAAAGGGCTGTGATCAATGCACTAAGTAAATTGAGAGACATAGATGTGAGATTAGTAGAAGCTCAAATAGTCAGAAGAATTGAGGATAGATGGATAGGCTTTGGACTTAGTAGGAAACTGTGGGAGAAGTTCAATATGAAGACATTATCAGCTGGTAGAGTGCAGACACCAGTACTTGGGTGGATAATAGAAAGATACAACGAACATCTAAAAAGCGTAAAGAGAGTATACTTTGTCAGACTCGAAAATGGACTCATAGTCAGACTAGACAATGTAGATGAGAGGGGAAGAAAACCTAAAGAGGTAAGAGATGAGCTTAAGAGCTATAGAGCAGTAGTAGAGAAGATAGATGAAAGAGAAGAGAGCATTAATCCACTACCACCATACTCGACGGACTCTATGCTCAGAGAAGCTACACAAAGACTTAGAGTGGGAGTAGATACAGTAATGCGAATAGCCCAAGATCTCTTCGAACTAGGTCTCATTACATATCACAGGACCGATAGTACTAGGGTATCTTCAACAGGGAGGAATATAGCTAGAGAGTACATAGCCGAGACTTTTGGAGAAGAGTACTTCATCGGAAGGGAGTGGATGAGAGAAGGAGCCCATGAGTGTATAAGACCTACACGACCAATAGATTCAGAGAGATTGATGGCACTGATAAGGGAGGGAATACTAAGACCTGTTAGACCACTCACTCGAAGACACTTTATACTCTATGACCTAATATTCAGAAGATTCATAGCGAGTCAGATGCCACCCGCAAAGGTACGTAGAGTAAAGTATAGAATAACTATAGGTCCATACTCAAAAGAAATAGAGGGTTATGTGAGAATCACTGAAGATGGCTTTATGAAGATATACAAACCCATCAGATTACTAGAAGGTCTAGAGGAGGGTGAGTATGAGATTGATGAAGTAAGGTATAGAAAAATAGCTACAATTCCACTATATACTCAAGCAGACATTATAAGACTCATGAAAGAGAAGAATATAGGAAGACCATCGACATATGCAAAAATAGTGAAAACTCTACTCGATAGAAGATATATTATCGAGACCAAGAACAGAAAGCTTGTACCGACGAGTAGAGGAATTGAAGTATATAAGTTCCTACTGAATCACTATGAACACTTGGTATCTGAGGAGAGAACGAGAGTTGTAGAGGATAGAATGCAGGCTATAGAAGAAGGGAGAGAGAATTATAAAGAAGTCCTAAGAGAGTTCTTCGAAGAGATACAGAGAGCATTGATATGAGCAAAATCTCGGAGTACAATCTGAAGTTACTATTGGAAGGAATAGGCAGATACAGCAGTAGAATGGCGGGCTATTATGAACATAGACAATCCTATACTTTTATTAAAAACCAACTAAGTGAGTACATAAATGTCGAATTCTATGAAGAGGATAGGACCATAGACAGCTGGTTGTGTGAATACTCGAGTCTCTACTATGAGAGCGAACACCTTGAAATCGAACACTATCCGCTAGTAATGTCCCCCTCAGGTGGTGCTCTCGCTGATCTAATAACCATATATCCATATTATAGCTTAGATAATGTTAGTGGAAAGATAGCTTTAGCCTTCTGTAATAGTACCAAGGTACGCAATAGACTCTATAGTAAAATCCATGATAAAGGGGGTTTAGCAGTGATATTTGCTTCGACCACGCCTGGTTTCTATGTTAGGATAACGCGACTTGATGGACATAATATACCAGCTATGGCCACCACTCTTGAGCAGGGTTTAAGTATGGCTAGAAAGGGTGGTAAAGTCTATGTTTACCAAGAGACAAGTACTCCTCCCTCTAGAGTAGTTGATATAATAACCAGGATTTATGGAAGACTTGATGATGAAGTATTATTATACTCACACTACGACTCTATTCCATACTCTGGTGGTGCAATGGATAATGCAGCCGGTACTGCTATACTCCTAGAACTCATAAGAATACTGAAAAATAAACATCCTAGGATGACGCTAAGGTTTCATATATCTGGTTGGGGGGAGTTGGGAGGATTTAAAACAGCAAAGAAGGATAGTGATAGATTAAGGATAATAGTAGATTCTATAGGTTTATTCTACACTAAACTCAGCATACTGGTATCTAGTGGTATGGATGAAAATATCCTTAGACTCCTAAGCGAGATCGCGAGAGAATTCAGAATAGATCTTAGAGAGTGTAAGTTAAAGGACAGGGTTGTCATAGTTACAGATAGGCATAATATTGCAGTACATACACCTGAGGATACCATAAATAAAGTAAGCCCACTAAAGCTTAGGTACGCCTGTACTATATTGTATGCCTTAATCAAAAAGTTGAATGAGATAAATTTTTGATGGTATGGTGAATAATTAGAACTGGAAGTGAGTCGCAATGGTTAAAAGAGCTCTATATGTAGGTAGGTTTCAACCCTTCCACTTAGGCCACTTAAAGGCTCTTAACTGGATTTTAGAGCGTGAAGAAGAGGTTATAATATGCATAGGTAGTCCACAATATTCATTTACTGTAAATAATCCGTTTACATTAGGAGAGAGAATTGAAATGATATGGGAAGTCCTTAAAGAGGAAGGGCTTACTAATCGCTGTATAATAACTTCTGTACCAGATACCTACGAGAGTCATCATCTATGGGTTCCATTAGTATTGAGCTGTTGTCCTAAATTTGAACATGTATATACTAATGACAAAATGTCTAGGCTACTGTTCACTGAAGCAGGTATAAAGGTGCTTAGTATACCGTTCTTCAATAGAGACATATTGTGTGCTACTAGAATAAGAAGATTGATGGCTGAAGGTGAGGAGTGGAGGAAGTTTGTGCATCCAGCAGTAGCTAGAGTTATCGATAGGATACGTGGCACTGAGAGGATTAGACAGGTCCTATCTATTCGATGAATATATTCTCTGGTTCAAAGCCCAATTCTACGAGTAATTTCTTTACTCTTTCTCTATGATCTCCTTGTAGTTCTATTCTATTATTCTTGACTGTACCTCCACAAGCGAGCTTAGATTTTAGCTCTGTAGCTATTCTCCTAAGGTTTATACTCTTGGCATCTATACCCTCAATTATAGTAACGTCTTTATTTCTACGTCTCTTTTCAAGTCTAACTCTAACCATTGTCTGTTTCTTCCAAAGTTCCTCCTCAGAGATCAACTCTTTAGGTAGTCCAAGTATACTGGAGATATCCCCTACTACATCCTTCCATTCTTCCATAGTTTCCTTTTCTTGTAATCATATAATCTTATAACCCTTTCCCTCAATCCAAGGACTTGGTTATGAAGTTACCGATGACTTTAAGATTTTCAACGAGTTCACAACTCGATTTTAAGAGATAGTTTGATTGTTAAGTACCATAGGTATGGGGGAATACACATAATATGGGATGAAATACTTAAATTGAAGATATAATCCTACTCTTGGTGCGAGTTATGAGCTACAGGTGCCGATTTGGAATACCTGTCTTGAATAAGTTTGGAGAGAAAATATACATTGATCAAATGACAGTAGAGGAAATGAAAGAAAGAGTGAAGAAGAATGATATAATCATGATACCCTGTGGATCCATAGAGAACCATGGCCCTGCAGCACCTATTGGAGAGGATTCACTAATAGGCACTTACATAGCTGAGAGAGTAGCTTACGAAACTGGGATCAGTATAGCACCACCCATATGGTATGGAAGCCATCCTTCACATCACTATGGCATGATAGGTACTATTCCAATAGAGGATAAACATGTGTACATAGGATATGTAAGATCCGTAGCTAAATGGCTGATACATTCAGGCTATAAGAAGGTAATACTATTCAACTCACATGGCCAAGAGTACGTACTTCCAATAGTAAAAGACGACTTAATAACTAAGGATAGAGTTAAAGCTTTGATAATGGTAACATCATGGTGGACTTGGATTAGAGATCTCCTAGCTAGAGTAGGAGAGGAAATAGCACCTGGTGTAGTTATTGAAACTCCCTTTATACATGCCGATGAAGTAGAGACAAGTGTGACCATGTATGTTGTACCGGAGTTAGTTAATAGAGAGATGCTGAAAGTCTCAAAAGCAGATAGAATGGTAGGAGTTCTATGTGAAAAGCAAGGCGTATACGTAGATAAAGCAGGTAATGTCTTCGGAAAGCCCTTTGGTTGGTACGATATCTCACAGCTACCAGAGATAAAGTACTATCCTAAAGGAGTAGTAGGTGATGCAACTAAGGCTAGTGAGAAGAAAGGAGAGGTGCTAGTAGAAACTGCGATAAAGAGGATAGTAGAGTTCGTAGAGTGGTTGAAAGAGAAATTTCCTCCGGGAGTAGTTCCAGATGTGCATCTACCCGATGAAGTCTTTACATTCTAGCTAAAAAAATACTTTTTTTATCCCTTTAACCATCTCAGTCTTTCCAGTACGCTATCTAGTCGAGCTGTGAAGACTCCAATACAGTAGTCACTAACTCCTCCCATCCAAAATAGGCTCTCTTTGTGCTTGATTAGTCCATCTCCGAATATTACGAGAGGTCTATCACCATACTCCTCTTGAAGACCGCGAGGTGCAAGCAGATAATCGCTGATAGCTAAAAGCTCTCCTTGATTATCGACTAGTGCTATTCCGTTCCTGTAGGATAGATCCTCTTTTAGCACTGCATGCCAACCTACTAAGTATTCGTTCTTAGAGAGTCTAACTACATCTGTAGACCATCCCACTTTAATCTCCCATTTCTCCAGTGGAAATACTGGTTCTAGTGTGTTCTCCTCGATAGTTAGTTTACTGATATCTGCCACTCCTCTCCAGCAGATACGTTGTCTCTCAATTTCCGGTCTAGTTAATAGTGTAGCCTCCTCTCCGTGGATTCCTATTATAGCACTATCCTTGTTGGATTCTGGTATGAACTCCTCTGTTCTATTGATTATCTTAAAGAATCCTTTTCTTATAATGCGTTTGGATTCATTTAGTTCTGCAAGTCCAAGGAAATCTTTCCTACGCAGCTGTCCCTCTTCGTAGCAGTATCCTTTACCCGTATAGAGAATGAACATTCGATTCTTAAATGAGTAGATTCTAGGATCTTCACATCCTAGAAACTCCCATAATAGTTGAGGCCACAGTATTATAGTCGTGTGTATAGGTTTGTTTAGGGCTCCTTTAAGTATTTCAGAGATCTCCACTTCAAATATACCTATACTCGATACATACTTGTAGTAATCGAATATAAGTCGAGGAAATATCAAAATTCTATCTTTCATATGCAGAGCTCCTGGATTAAATACAACTACAGGTGACCGTTGAAAGTTCTCTACTACGATATCGCTTGGTACTATGTAGAGCCTTCGTTCAAATATATCTTCTAGTTTGGGTTTTCTGAGACCACTCATGTTTTTAATGATATTATACTGCTTTCTCGCTAGTCTTCGCTCTATATTCATGTTCGCTCTAAAACTTAGGGATTTAAAAATATGACTTCCTTCTTATAAACTGGCCATTATTCTACGAAGGTATTCAATAGTG